>JAKJGD010000056.1 GCA_022704585.1 Spirochaetota bacterium
GCGAAAAAAACCGTTGAAGAAGAGCCGGTCGATGATGATGACATTCCAATGCTGACGCAGGACCTGATCGACGCGAGAATCAACACGATTAAGGCCGAAAAAGAAAAACCGAAACCCGCAGCGGCCAAACCCGTTGCAGAAAAAAAAGCGGTCAATGACCCGGGAGTGAAAATCCTCGATATCGCCCTGGAGAAAGGAACGCTTTCCGACGACGTAGATGAGGGCAAAGACAAGGACAAGAAGGTAAAGTTTTTCCGCGACAACTTCCCGGTAGAATAGCCTACCGGAGGGCCTTGTCCAGTATCAGCTCAATCCTGTATTTCTCGACGAAATAGGGCGTGGAGCCCAACTGGATTTCGTCTGTCTTCAGATCTGTAAAAACCACATCCTGGATCGCCCAGACCACAGAACCGTCAGATCTCCGGATATCTCCCGCCTGAGCGGGCACGCCCTTTAACGGTACCATGGCCTGGCCTGCCTCGCCCTGCCGCGAAAGCGCATACAGGGTTTCCGGGCCCGTGTGTTTCGACACACGCGCGCAGATTCCCTTCCGCGTCTTGTATTTGACCAGGTACAGCTCTTCCGCCCAATGGGATTTGTTTTCGAATGTCGACTTGCCAAACCGGTCAACGGTAAGCTGCATGAGCTGGAGGCCCTGGTTGACGTGATGCAGGCTGTCCAGCTTGTTGATTCTGTTGATCACGTTATTGCAGAAATCGACCAGGAATACGATAACGTCGTCTCTCATCTTCAGCGGCTTGACGAAGGTGAAAATATTATCACGCTCGTTGATGACGTAGACCAGCAGGGATTCCCCGTTCTCCTCGAACACGGCGGTGATATAGTTCTTCTTTCTTGTTTTAAAGATCGCGTCCATAAGCATGAGGCGCGGGTCAGAGGAATACCATGAATAGACCATTTGTTTCCGGGGATTCAGGGATATCCTGGTCAGGGCCTTGATAATGTCGGCGTCATGATTGAACGATATGACGTCACCATCCCTCGTGGCGGTCACCAGCATTCCCCCCAGGCGCGATACGAACCTGAAGGAGAAGCGCTTGTCCGTCCCGATTATGAACTGGTAGGATTCCCTGAAAATCTGCTCGATCTCCTTGTAATGCTTTTTGAACGGCTCCGGGGAGATAATAACGCAGTAATCGTCAAACGACTGATGTGCCAGAGCGCCTTCCCTGATGATCTTCTCGAGTATTGACACGATGCTTTCAGGGGTCGTGTACTCGTCGATATACGATTCCCCCCAGCTCGTCTGGTAGATGTGATGTATCTTCTGGATGGCATCCGTATTCTCGATCCCGAAGTTCACAATAATCATGTTGATCATGTTAAAAGCCGGGCGGAGGTAATATTCGTTTTTAAGCTTTGAGAGAGATCCTGAAAACAGGGCCGCGATGCGTCCTACAAGCTCTGCCACTGCATTCGGGGTATACCGCGAGATGCCCGCCTGGAACTTGAGGCGGCTGTATCGCGGATTGTATATCTGGTTGACGGCGGTCCACGCCAATAGCTTTATGAGCCCTTTTTCCGTCTTGAGGACCGAGGGCTTTGATTTATCATCCGCACCTTTGCTTTTTTTCAGAAGGCTCCACATGTCGGAATCGAGGCCGCTGCCGGCGGTTGCTTCTATGTACAGCACCGACTCGTGGGGCGTCTCCTTGAAGGTGATGTAGTGATCGATCTTGTTCGGCTCGCTGACGAAATGGGACTTGATTTTCCCGCTCAGGAGCTTGAAGTCCGATTCAGATATTTTCTTCTCAAGCTTCATGGAGGGAAGCTGGGTGGCAATCTTCTGGTAGGAGAGAAGCATGAATTTCTTCACCATGTTCCAGAACACCATGGTACGGTTGTAGTCCCACTCTTCGAAGTTGTCCAGCGCCTGTATTTCCTTGCCGCTCCATCCCCACTCCTTGACATACCTGAACATGACAAGGACCTTGTAGGGCAGCCCTTCCCGGTCCTTCACGCCGATATAGCGTGACAGCTGCGGGTAAATTTTCAGGTAGAGGTTCTGGCGGAGGATCTTGAGGAGCGTCTGGTCCCCGACGGTGGTCGCGTAATAATTATACACCTCTTCGAACATGAGGATATAGGAATCGACGATCCTCATGTCGAAATTTCCCCGGAGTATGCTGGACTTGACTTTCTGGCTCAGCAGGGGCGAGTGTTCCGGGCCGAACAGGTATTTTTCCAGGAGCCCCAGCTTGATGATGGATTTGAAGGGATTGCCGAGCGACTTGATGATCAGGAAGAGTGCGGCTCCGATGAAGTCCTCTTTTGTTATCACATAGAGGTTTCCGAGGTCGATGAAGCTTTTCTCGCGGTCCTCCGGCGAGAGCATCCGGTACAGCTCCTCGTACTCGCTGTCCTTAACAAACCGAGGGAGCACCCACCAGAACGGGACTTTGCCGGCGATGATGATCGAGCTGCGGAAAAATTCGTCTTTCAGGACCGCGCCGATTATCGTGCCGAATGCCTCCTCCTTGCTTTCCGCGAATATGTTGTTCTTGATGTTGCTGATATCGTTGATGAAGATACTGACCTCGATCTGGGCCTCCTGGATGGCCCAGCTCTGTACTGCTTCAACCTTTTTCTTGAAAGCGTCCAGCTTTTCGGGCGCCACGCCCCGCCGGTCGATGCACACCCAGTAATCAAAATCCGATTCCCTGGTGTAAGCGATGGTTCCAACGCTCCCCATGACCGCCATCATCTCGACAAACGGGTCCTTGTCGTTGAGCTCGATATCCTTGACGTAAAACCGGGCCTGGAGAAATTTCTTTGCCTCGACGTCCGGCTGCAGGTTCATGATCCCGCACGGAACGTCTCCTTCAATATAACCGGGAAGCCGCTTGTTGTTGGTGCCAAGAAGGATGGGGATGGAATTAACGACCCGGCGCACGCCCGTGCTGCCGATGAGCTGCTGAAACCGCTTGTACTTGATGTCGTTGAACTGGAGAAAAAGCTCGCGGTTCTTATGGAATTCTTCAAGGATCGACATTTCTATCCAGGGCACTCTCGTTGTTGATCCGGGACGCGTTGTTTGGATCATCCCGCTGTTGTTCTGTTGCAATGATACGCGTCATAAATGTATATTTTTTCGGACGCGGTATTATCTGTTTTGTACCAGCGCACCATGCAGGGTCGAATTTTACGAATACTTAAAAAAATCGTACTTTAAAATTGACAAATATCGGTGCAATCGGTACAGTTATTCAGTAGATATATCTTAACACTATCTTTAAAAATGCAAGAAAAATCGGCCCAGGCCATGTAAATAGTGGCAATTTAGCTGGCTCTCGAGAGCATCATCGTAGAGGCGAAATGGATATTGACGACATAATACTGGAAAAAAACGAAATATCGATAGATACGGAGCTCCTTGAAAGCGACCTCGTCTCGATAGACCAGGTACTTCCGACAAAGCTGTATATAATTCCGATCAGGTACCGCCCCATATTCCCCGGTATCATAACGCCGCTCATCATCTCGAACGGCCGCTTCTCCGATGTCATTGACACCGTTATACACGACACCCGGACGATCGGGCTTGTTCTCATAAAGGACGACAACAAGGACGAGATATCCGCCGGAGACCTGTACAATTTCGGGACCGCGGCCAAGATACTGAAGAGGATCAACCTCCCGGACGGCGGTCTGAACGTGCTTATCAACAGCATCAAGCGCTTCCGCATCAAGCGCATCATATCAGACGAGCCCTACATACTCGCCGACATTGAGTACCTGAACGACCATGTAGTGGACAAAAAGAGCATCGAGTTCAAGGCCACCACCAGGGAGGTCCTCTCCAAGCTGAAGCTGCTCACCGACAACAACCCGCTCTTCACCGAGGAGATGAAGCTCACCATGCTGAACGTGGACGAGCCGGGAAAGATAGCCGATTTCGTCACTTCGATCCTCAATATCGAAAAGAACGAATACCAGACGATCCTCGAGACCCTGGACGTTAAAAAGCGGCTTCAGAAAGTGCTCCGGCTTCTCCACAAGGAGATCGAGGTGCTCTCCGTGCAGAAACGGATCCAGGGCACGATCAACGACAAGATCGACAAGCAACAGCGGGACTTCTTTCTCCGCGAGCAGTTGAAGGCGATCAAGAACGAGCTCGGCATTGAAGACGACGAGCGCTCCCGCGACCTGAAATCGCTCAGGAAAAAAATGGTAGAGCTGGAGCTCGAAGGCGAGATCGGGGAGAAAATGGAGGAAGAGATCGGCAAGTTGTCGATGATGGACTCGACCTCCTCGGAATACGCGGTTACCCGCAACTACATCGATACCGTCCTGTCCCTGCCCTGGAACCGGAAGACCGTTGACTCCATCGACATCGCGAAAGCGGAAAAGATACTCAACCGCGACCACTACGGCCTCGATGACGTGAAAAAGAGGATACTGGAGTTCCTCGCGGTCAAGAAACTGAAGCCGGACGGCAAGGGCTCTATCATATGCCTGGTTGGCCCTCCGGGCGTGGGCAAAACATCACTCGGGAAATCGATCGCCCGGTCTCTCAACCGGACTTTTTTCCGCGTGTCCCTGGGCGGGATGCGCGACGAGGCCGAGATCAAGGGACACCGACGTACCTACGTCGGCGCCATGCCGGGCAAGATCATCCAGGGCCTTAAAATCTGCAAATACCGGAACCCGGTCTTCATGCTCGACGAGATCGACAAGCTGGGCCAGAGCTTCCAGGGCGATCCCTCTTCGGCACTCCTGGAGGTTCTCGACCCTGAACAGAACGTGGAGTTCCGCGATTATTATATTGACGCGCCCTTCAACCTGTCGGACGTGCTCTTCATCACGACCGCCAACACCATCGACACCATCCCCCAGGTGCTGTCTGACCGCATGGAGATCATCCGGCTGTCAGGGTATATCGCCAACGAAAAATACGAGATCGCCCGTCGCTACCTTCTGCCGAAGCAGCTTGAGCAGCACGGGCTGAAGCGTAACGGCATACGGATCGACAAAAAAGGCTTCATGCACATCATCAACAATTATGCTCGCGAGGCGGGCGTACGGAACCTGGAGCGCCAGATCGAGAAAATCTGCCGCAAAGTTGCCACCATGGTGGCGAAGAACCGGAAGCTGCCGTCGCGGCCGCTGGACCTGAAAATGATCCGCAGCTACCTGGGCACCGAGCTGTATGCAGACGAATCTCTCATCAAGATCAACCGGTCCGGACTCGCCATCGGGCTGGCCTGGACCCCGTTCGGGGGCGCGACCCTGGTCATCGAGTCGATCGGGGTTACCAACAGGAAGGGCGGTGGACTGAAGCTGACCGGTCAGCTCGGCGAAGTCATGAGCGAATCGGCCAATATCGCGTACAGTTACGTCCAGCACCTTCTGAAGGACCGGGAGGACGCGGCCACCGTGTTCAACAACAATATCATTCACATACACGTGCCCGCCGGTGCCACGCCCAAGGACGGTCCATCGGCCGGTATCACCATGGCAACATCGCTCTATTCCATGGCCACCAACAAGCAGATCAGGCAGGGCATCGCGATGACCGGCGAGCTTACCCTGACCGGCAGGGTTTTCCCGGTCGGCGGGATCAAGGAAAAGATTATCGCCGCCAAGAAAGCGAACATCAAGGAAATCATCCTTCCCCGGGAAAACAGGAAGGACCTAGATGACATCCCGGGTTACATAAAAAAAGGCCTTAACTTCCACCTGGTCGACCAGGTGGAGGAGGTGATCACGATCGCCTTCAACGCGAAAAAGAAAACAAAAAAAAATAACGCCATATCGGGGGGAGCGACCAAATGCCGGTAACAAACCTAATGAAAGACATTGTTATCAACATCCTTGACGAGGTCCTGAAAAAGGAGCAGGTGAAACAGCTCAACGGGAACGGAAGGGACGACATCATAGCCTACGTCCTGAACCGCGTGCAGCCCAGGTACGTAACCAGCGAGCGGGGCCTGCTCTACGGGATACTGGACGCCAAGTACAAGGTCCAGCAGCGCGTCGATATCCTGTTTCTCATCTACGAGGCGATCCACCAGATCATTAACCGCCGCGACTCGACCACAGCGCTCAAGGAAACAATCAATCCGGAGAAAAGCTCCTATATGCCGCATATCGTCGGTCAGGTCCTCGACGAGGGTTCCCTGTCCGTTGTCCCGGACGTCGAGGTGACCCTGCTGTACGGAGATAAACCTGCGGTCATGGTTGACTCCGACTGGGAAAATCCCTATAAAACAATAGAGGCTACGAAAGGGCATTTTCACTTCTGGCCCACATACGCGGAAATCGAAATGGGAAAAAGCACGCACGTACCCTTTACTCTCACGTTCAAGCATGACCGGTATTGTGCGGATAAGCTCGATCTCAGCCTTGAAGTCGTCAGGAATGCTGATTTCGGCAAATCGCAGTTCATACCCATTGTGCTGATGAAATCAAAAGAGGGCGCGTAGAATTTCATCACACGAATGAACCGGGGGGACCCTATGGAGCTCATGGATGCGATTACATACCGGCGATCGGTTCGTACATTCACCGATCACTACGTGACCGATGAAGAGATCAGGGATGTTCTTGAGGCGGCCCGCCGCGCTCCCTCCTGGGCAAATACCCAGATATGGGAATTCATCGTCGTACGGGACCGCGAGCTCATCCGCCAGGTCACGGAGACCTACTCGGCGACCAATCCGTCCCGCAACTGCTCGGCCTCTTCTTCTGCGATCATCCTTGCGTGTGCGAAAACCGGCGTATCCGGGTGCAAGGAGGGAAAGGAACGGACCAAGTTTCATGAATGGTTCATGTTCGACATGGGCATGGCAGTCCAGAACCTGTGCCTCAGGGCGCACGAGCTGGGTCTGGGCACGGTCGTGGTCGGCTCCATGGACCATGACGCGTGCGCAAAGATCCTGCTCCTTCCTGAAGGGTACGAGGTCGTGGCCGCCATCCCCATCGGCAGGCCTGCGTCCGCCGACCGGAAGGCCCCGTCGCGCAAGGAGTTGAGATCCTTTGTGTACCTCGACACCTTCGGCGAGCAATACGGCAAGATATATTAGCAGTCTGCTTATTTTCAAAAAAAAGAGAAGGAATACCTATGGCCGGAACCATACCCGAACGCGCGGACGTACAGGAGGGGCACAAGTGGGACCTCTCGCCCCTCTTTTCCTCTGACGAGAAGTGGGACGAGCTTTTTTCCGTGATCGAGGCAGAGTTGCCCCGGTATGAAATCTACCGCGGCCGCCTTGGCGAGTCCGCGGCCGTATTAAAAGAGGTGATCGAATTCGACCTGGCCGTGATGCGCAAGGTCGAAAGGCTCTACACCTATGCCCACCTGAAAAGCGACGAGGACAAGTCAAACCAGCGCTACCAGGGCCTGTACCAGCGCGCGACCAACCTCTATACCCGGGCTTCAGAGATATCGAGCTATATCGCGCCGGAGATCCAGTCCGTGCCGGACGACGTTATGAACGGCTTCCTGCGCACGAGGGAGCTCGACGACTACCGCTTCCTTCTTGAAAAAATACTCCGGCACAAGCCGCATACCCGCTCGATCGAGATCGAGGAGATCCTGGCCATGTCGGGCGAGATGAGCCATGCCGCCTCGGGCATATTCAGCCAGCTCGACAACGCCGATCTTCGATTCGGCACGATAATCGATGAAACGGGCCGGGAGACAGAGCTTTCCCATGCCGGATTCATTTCATTTCTGATGAAGCAGGACCGCGAGCTCCGGAAAAAGGCCTTCTTCCAGTATTACCGGACCTACGACGATCACAAGAACACTATCGCTGCCTCGCTCATGTACTCGAACAAACGGGACTGTTTTTATTCGCGCGTCCGGAAGTTCGAGACCTGCCGCGGCGGCTCCCTCTTCGGCGATAATGTCCCCGAGGAGGTGTACGACAACCTGGTCGAGACCGTCAAGCAGAACCTGGCGCCCCTGTTCCGCTATCTCGAATTCAGGAAAAAGGCACTGGGCCTGGACGAGCTCCATTTCTACGACACCTACGTTCCCATCATGAAGAACGTCGACTTCTCCATGCCATACGAAGAGGCGGCCCGGACCTGCGTCGAGGCACTTGCACCGCTCGGCGGAGAATACACAGACGCCCTGAAGAAGGGGCTGTTCGGGGGCTGGGTGGACCGGTACGAGAACCGGGGCAAGCGGAGCGGCGCCTACTCGTCAGGGTGCTACGATTCGCCGCCCTACATCCTGATGAATTACCGCGATGACACCATCAACAGCCTCTACACGCTCATTCACGAGGCAGGCCACTCGATGCACTCTTGGTATTCAAACCGGAGCCAGCCGTACGCATACCACGATTACACCATATTCGTGGCCGAGGTCGCCTCGACCTTCAACGAGGCCCTGCTGAGCGCCCACCTGCTGAAGGGATACGCCGGCGATCCGAAGATGCGGGCCTATATCCTCAACCGCGAAATCGATGACATACGGGGCACCCTGTTCCGGCAGACCATGTTCGCAGAGTTCGAGATGCTGACGCATCGCATCGTCGAGGAGAACGGGCCGCTCACACTTGAAGCGATTCGCGACATCTACCGGGGC
>JAKJGD010000610.1 GCA_022704585.1 Spirochaetota bacterium
GCTCGATCCTAGCCCCTCCCAGGACCATATCATTTCTGTAGAAAACAATGAACTGTCCCGGGGTGACGGCGCGCTGGGCCTCAGGGAAAACGACCTCGAGGCACGTCCGCGTCATACGCGTTATTCTCGCCGGGACTTGCGGTTGATTATACCTTATTTTGGCTTCCAGGTGCTTATTTTTATCGAAATCCTGCGCAAAACGCGCGGAGCGCGCACAGAGCCAGTTCGGCCCGACGGCCACGAGCCCCCGGCTGAACAATGCCTCCCTGGGCCCCACAATGACCTTGTTTTGCTTTTCATCAAGCCCGACCACGTAAAGAGGATGGCTGGCGGAAATCCCCAACCCACCTCTCTGGCCGACGGTATAATTGAAGATACCGTGATGACATCCGAGAACCTTGCCGGACATATCCACGATAGCCCCCGGCCGGAAATAAGCGCGGTTCAGGCGCTCCTTCAAAAAAGCGCGGTAATCGTTGCCGGGCACAAAACAGATCTCCTGGCTCCCCGGCTTGCTTGCGACGAACAGGCCCTTTTTCAGGGCGACCCCGCGGACCTCTTCTTTGGTCATACACCCCAGAGGAAACAGGATACGCGGCAAATCCTGCCTTTTAACAAGGCACAGAAAATACGACTGGTCTTTCTTCTGGTCTATCCCCTTTTTAAGGACATAGGCCTTCCCGTCTTTCTCCAGGCGCGCATAATGGCCTGTCGCTACCTGCGCCATGCCCAGGGCGCGGGCCTTGCGCAGAAGTTTCCCGAACTTCAGATGCTGGTTGCAGCGCACGCAAGGATTAGGCGTATGACCCGAGATATATTCTGAGACAAAATCAAGGATAACCGTCTCTTCCAGGTCCCTGGCGAAATTCAATACGTAGTGGGGAATACCAATATCGCGCGCGACACGCCGCGCATCCTCAATGCCCTCCAGACCGCAGCAGGCGGGCCGGCGACCCGCTGTCTCATCTATCGGTCGCCGAGACAAAGAAAAACACATCGTCACGCCGATAACGTCGTAACCCTGTTCCTTAAGAAGAAGGGCGGCAACGGAAGAATCCACGCCGCCGCTCATCGCCACCATCACTTTTTTAGCCATGAGACCTTACCAACTCCATGTCGCGCCGAGGTTCACCGTCCGCCCCTGTTCCGGAATGCCTTCAATATCCTGGAACTCGGCATTGAAAAGGTTGTACACCTCAAAGAAGACCTGCCAACGGCGCGCGATGTCAACGCTGATCTTGTCGCTGACAACCACCCAAGCCCTGCGCACGGGCTTTTTCTTCATGAGGATGTCCGCGCGGTTACGCCAGGCGCCAAACCGCTGTTCAAGTCCCAGATTAATCATATGCTGAAGGTAACTGAACCCATATTTATAGATGAGACCCTTGTCATGGAGATCCTTGTTCGTATAGGCATAGCGCAGGTCATAGCTGAAATGCCTGTCGGCATCCCATTGGCCGTAAAAATTGACGCCGACCGTGAAGGCCTCGCTGATGTTGCGCGCCACGAATTTCGGATCGGACGGCGCCATCTTGGTAAATTCGATCGTATCGTGTTCCTGACGGATAAATCCTCCCGCCTCGACGCTCAGACCGCCGCCGAAGCGCTTGCGCCATCCCGGCTCAACACAGTAGGCGCTCTCGGGTTTAAGCTGGCTGTCGCCGGCAGTCGTCGGATCGCTGTAATAGAGCTCGGTGAAGGTCGGCACACGTATCAGGCGGCCGAGCGAAACATAGACCT
>JAKJGD010000611.1 GCA_022704585.1 Spirochaetota bacterium
GGTGCGCACGGGCGACCGCACGCCGGTCTCGGCCGGCGGCAAAACCTACGAGAAGAGCCTGTCCGGCACCTGCCTCAAGTGCCACGCGAAGAAGTCCGCGTTCTGCGACCGGTGCCACGCCTCGCTCGGCGCCGCGCCCGCCTGCTGGGACTGCCATCATTATACGGAGGAGGTGGCGCATGGAGCTGAATAGGCGCGACCTGTTACGGCGCGCGTTCAGGACCGGCCTGGCCCTGTTCGGGAGCGCTGCCGCGTTCGACGTGGTCCGCGGCGACCTGCTTGCAGCCGGCGTGCCGAAGGCCGCGGCTCCGCGCCGCGCCATGGCCGTGGACATCGCTCGCTGTATCGCGGCCGGTGACTGCCGAGAGTGCATCACCGCCTGCCATAAAGGCCACAATGTACCGTCAATCGCGGACACAAAGCGCGAGATTAAATGGATATGGAAGGAGACCTTCGAGCGCGCCTTTCCGGACGAGGCGCACGAGTTCACGCGGCAGGACCTGAAAGGGAAAGAGGTCATGACGCTCTGCAACCACTGCGAAAACCCGCCCTGCGTAAGGGTCTGCCCGACCGGGGCCACCTGGAAGCGGGAGGACGGCATCGTGATGATGGACATGCACCGGTGCATCGGGTGCCGCTACTGCATGGCGGCCTGTCCCTACGGCTCCCGGAGCTTCAACTGGTCCGACCCGGCGCGGGTCCTCCCGGTAAAGGCTGCGAATCCCGGATATCCGCGCCGGACAAAGGGCGTGGTGGAAAAATGCTCCTTCTGCGATGAGTTGGCCGACACCGGAAAGCTGCCGCTCTGCGTAACCGCCTGTAAAACAGGGGCGCTGATCTTCGGCGACCTGAACGATGCGGGCTCGGACGTGCGAAAGGCCCTGGCGGGCCGCTACGCGCTGCGGCGGAAGCCGTCGCTCGGGACCGGCCCGAGCGTGTTTTACCTGGTATGAGGTCATCATGTTAGAAAAAGCCCTGTCAGGAAGCCGCCTCTACTGGTCATGGATGCTGCTGCTGGCCCTTGCCGCGGCGGTTGGATTCGCCTTCTACCTGCTCCAGGTCAGGGACGGGCTCGTGGTCACGGGCATGGGCAGGGACACCTCCTGGGGGCTCTACATCGGGCAGTTCACCTTTTTCGTGGGAGTGGCCGCCTCGGCGGTGACCGTGGTGCTTCCCTACTATTTACATGACCACCGCGTGTTCGGGCCGATCACCATCCTGGGCGAGTTCCTGGCCATCTCGTCCGTGATCATGTGCCTGGCCTTCATCTTCGCGGACATGGGGCAGCCCTTCAGGATCCTCAACGTCTTCCTCTATCCCTCTCCGAAATCGCCGATGTTCTGGGACACGGTCGTGCTCTCGGGCTACCTCGCTCTCAACCTTCTCATCGGCTGGGCCACGCTGGGAGCGGAGCGGAAGCGAATGCCGCCCCCGCGCTGGGTAAAGCCCCTGATATACATCTCGATACCCTGGGCGATCAGCATTCACACCGTGACCGCCTTCATATACGCGGGCCTGCCGGACCGGCACCTCTGGCTCTCCGCTATCACGGCGGTCCGCTTCCTGGCCTCGGCCTTCGCCTCCGGGCCGGCCCTGCTCCTGCTCCTCTGCGCCGCGGTCGAGCGCTTCACCTCGTTCAGGCCGGGCAGGGAGCCGCGCGCCGCGCTCTCGCTCATCATAGCGTACGCGTTTACCGCGCATGTTTTTTTTCTTATTCTTGAGTTTTTCACCGCGTAC
>JAKJGD010000057.1 GCA_022704585.1 Spirochaetota bacterium
AAGTCCTCCTCTGAGAGTTAAATTTTGTGGTTATTATTTAAATCGTCAGATCGAGGACTTTTTTATTATCTAAAAGTGCGAAAGATATTTTACACTACCAACCTGGTGCGGCTCTCCACGCGGATGACGTCGGTGGGCTCGCCCGACGGGGAATCGAAAAGGAGCAGGTAGACCTCGGTTGCGTCCTGGGAGAACAGGGCGAAGTTAACGCCGCCGTCGCGCACCGAGGCCCCGGCAGGATAGAATTTCCCGGCGGAGAGCTTTTTGCTGGTTTTGTGATTCAGCTCCATAGTCTTCCCTCACTCATTCAAGATCGGGCACAGTCATGAAGCACGAATGGACACGAATAAATAATTCAATAATACGTTAAACAAACACTCTGAAACAAAGAAGCGATTAAAACTTCCCCGAGCACCTCAGCCCGCGAACAGGGCGAGGTGCTGAAAGGTTCTGATTTTGTGTGCGTAGTAAGACGAAATTCATTTTTTAATAAATTCTTCATTCATGAATATTATTAGGCCAGTTTCAGGGTTGATTTTCCAAATCTGTTTATAATTACCATATTCCAGTTTTTTATGGAATTTAACGCCCTCTACGGTAACATATAACGTTTGAGAATCAAATGACCAATTCATAAAACTAAAAGGATAGCTATAATAATGACCCTCGATTTCGCGAGATTTAATAATTATTGTTTTTTGATCCTTGATATTATAAATTATAAATGGTTTTACATGACTTGAGTCAATAAATAAAATATAATTTTTATTTGGTGAAATACAATACTTATAATAATCAACTTTAATAGAATAATAGTTATTATTCTTTTCAAGGATCACATGATTATGATGTATAAATATTTGTCGGAATATTGTTGTTTCTATAGATGGAAATAATTGGATAACACAACTGCTATCACAAAATGGAGTTAATAGATAGATATTTAATTTTTTCCACTCAATATAGGAAAGGTCTTCAGTAATATTGATAGTTTTTTTATATGGCAAGCCAATGAAAAAGGAAATTTGGAAAACAATAATTACAATTATTGCGTAGATGATGTATTTAATAACTTTTTTCATTTTTTATAAATTAAATTTCGCCATATTACGCACAACTCATATTATACAACATTCGTGTATATTCGTGTTCATTCGTGGTTAATTGTTTAAACAATATCATGATTAAATTTTAATGCAACAATAAAAGAGCATGGTCATAAACAAAAAATCTGCTCCAGCGGAGCAGATTTTTTTCATTAATTGTTCATTGTTAATTATTCATTCTTCATTGCTTTATAGCGCTGCTTTCAGCACCTTCATAAAATCATCCTGCGTAACGGGTATCATGTTACTTGCATGACATGGATCCTTCTGTGCTTCCGCGCTCAGGGCGGCCAGGCCGTCAGCCGGCACCTTGTTCTTCGCGAGGCCGAGCTGTATCCCCACCGCCTCGCAGAACGCCCGGCAGCTCTCGGAAAGGCTTCCGCGGCCGAACCCGCACTCCGCGAAGATGGCGCGCACCTTCTGGACCTTGCCCATCTGCTCCGGCGTGAGCCTGCTTTTCTCTATGAACAATATCGATTCCGGGAGGCAGAGCGCGTTGGCGAGCCCGTGGTGGAGTCCGTACATGCTCGACAGCGGGTGCGCCATGGAGTGCACCATGCCGAGTCCCTTCTGGAACGCGACCGCGCCCATGGACGCGGCGATCTGCATCTTTTCGCGTGCCTCCAGGTTGTTGCCGTCGCGGTAGGCCTCCGGCAGCCACTTGGCGACGAGCTCTATTCCCTGTAAAGCGATGCCGTCCGCCATGGGATGAAACATGTTCACAAAATAGGCCTCCAGGCAATGCACGAGCGCGTCCATGCCGGTCGCCGCGGTGAGCCAGGGCGGCATGCCGGCGGTCAGCCCGGGTTCAAGGACCGCTATGGCGGGAAGCAGCTGGGGATGGAAGAATATCGTCTTTCGCTTCGTGTCCCTCATGATGATGACGCCGGAGCGGCCCACTTCGCTCCCGGTGCCGGACGTAGTGGAAATCGCGTACAGAGGCGGCATGGGCTTCGTGATAAGCCGGTCTCCACCCAGGCTGTCGTCATATTGCGCGAGCGGCGGCGGGTTGGACACCATGACCTTGATCATCTTGGCGACATCGATCGGGCTTCCGCCGCCGAGGCCGATGATGCAGTCGCAGTTCCCGGCCTTGTACGCGGCAACGCCCTTCTCCACGTCCTCCTCGACCGGGTTGGGATGCACGTCCGTGAAGACCGCGTAGGATATGCCGGCGGGCCCCAGCAGGTCCGTCAGCTTTTTCACGATGCCCAGCTTCTCGACCATTGCGTCGGTCACGATGAGGATCTTCTTGTGATTCGCCGCTTTGAGCCTGTTCACGAATTCGGCCAGTGAGCCCTGGCCCAGCAGTATGGTAGTCGGATAATTGTATTGTACCATGACGGTCCTTCTTGATTATAGTATATGTCATTGCGAGGAGTCCCGATACAATCGGGACGACGAAACACCCTTCGACTCACTTCGACAGGCTCAGCGCAAGTCGCTCAGGGATCAAGCGGTTGCCGAGCGTAGCCGAGGCGCACTTCGCTGCGCTCGCGATGACATTGTGGTACACCATGTCCATGGTATTACCAATATCATTATCGCAACGTCGATTTTTATGTCAAGTTAAAAGAGCGCGCCCGCTACAAATTGGCTATCCCCTTTCTGGACATGATCCAGAGGACGAACATGAGACAGGCGCTCGCGGCGGCGACGAACACCAGCATGATCAGAACAGGCAGCAGGTCCTTGTCGTAGTGCTCGTACATCCTGCCGATTATCTGCTCCTGGAAGATGGGCCCTATGGAGCCCATGCCATTGATGATGCCGGCGGCCGAGAGGGCGCCCCGGCGCGATCCGACGTCGATCGCCCCGACGCCCGACAGCAACGAATCGGGCCCGAACAGCATGAAACCCGCGAACCCGATGGAAACGGCAAACACGAGCAGATTTGCCGAGCCAAGCAGGTACATTATCAAAAACGACACCGTCATGAGCACGAGCATGACCAGCGAGACCATGGCGCGCCTGCCTTTGAATATCGTGTCCGACACGAACCCGCTCGCAATGACCCCGACGAAGCCGCAGATATCGAATATGGTCGAGAGATACCCGGCATTGTCCACGCTCATGGAGAAATTCTTGTTGAGAAAATACGGAAGCCAGCTCCAGAGCGCGTATCGCAGGAACTTGATGCAGAAATAGATGAGGCCCATCATGGCGATGGTCATGACCACCTTCCGGTCCCATCCGATGGTTTCGGTTTGCGGCGCGGGATTGCCGGGCTCGGTATCGTCATCGGACAGCTCCGGCAGGCCCATGTCCTCCGGCCGGTTCGGATGAAGGGCCAGCACGATCAGCCAGATCGCGAGGAGCACAAGAGAGCCGCTGTAGAAGGACCAGCGCCAGCCCCACGCGGCAAGCACGAAGGAGGCAAACGAGGTTGCCGCGATGGACCCGACCTGGTAGCAGGTCGACCAGACGCCCAGGACCCTGCCCCGCTGCCGCCGCCGGAACCAGAACGCGAGGCTCCCGATGCAGCCGGGCCAGCCGGTCCCCTGCGCCAGGCCGTTTACGCTGATGAACAGCATGAGCGTCATCAAGCCGTTCGACATGCCGAAGGCCGCGCCGCATACGATCGAAAGGCCCATGCCGGCCAGCAGGAGCATCCGCGGTCCCAGCTTCCTCCCGAAATACGCGCTGGAAAACTGCCCCAGCATATACGCGACAAGGTAGGCGGTGCCGAGCTGCGCCAGGTCGACGGCCGTGAGGCCGAGCTCCCCGGATATGGTTGCCTTGGCCACGTAAAACGGTTTCCGGCAGAAATAATAGCCGAAATAGGTCAGGAACGTGGCAATGAATATCCTGATCTGCCACGGCCGGTAGGCTGCGGATTGGACGGAGTCCTGGCTTCTGTTGGCAGCTCCCGTAGTCACGCTTACTTGCCGGGAATGACGGTGCGGTAATGAAATGACTTGGGTCTTGTCAGATACTCAAACCCTACTTTTGAAAGGGTGCATCCCCTGCCGGAATTTTTAATCCCTACCCACGCCAGCTCGGGATCAAGATAATCGCACCGGTTCATGAATACCGTGCCGGTCTCTATCAGGTCCCCTATCCGGAGGGCCGCTTCAACGTCAGACGTCCAAACTGAAGCGGTCAGGCCGTAGGGGCTGTCGTTCATCAGGGCAATCGCTTCCTCGTCGCTCTTTGTTTTCATGATGCCGACCACCGGACCGAAGGTTTCTTCGTACATCACGTCCATCTTGTGGGTGACGTTGACCAGCACCTGGGGCGCCATGTATGTCGTTCCCCTCCGTGCTTCAGGGAACGCTTTCTCGTCGACAAGGGCTTTCGCGCCTTTGGAAACAGCGCTGTCGATCTGCGTTTGTATTGCACCCGCGCTTGACAGGTTGACCACCGGACCGAGTGTTATATCCGGAAGGAGCGGATTCCCAAGCTTGTATTCCCTGACAAGCGCCACGGCTCCTTCAACGAATTTGTCATATACTTTTTCGTCCACATACACCCGCTCGATCCCGCAGCAGGACTGGCCTGAATTGAAAAAGGCGCCGTCCACGACATTGTCGATCGCAAACTGGAGATCGGCATCGCTCCGCACGTACGCGGGGTCCTTGCCGCCCAGCTCGAGCCCCATTGTTATGAAGCGGTCGGCCATGGCATGCTGGACATCGCGGCCGCCCTCGACCGAGCCGGTAAAGGCGACATGGTTGACCTCCTCGCGGCCGATCGCTTCAGCTACCAGCGCGTGGGACATGTGGAGGAACTGGAACACGCCCTCCGGCATCCCCGCTGTACGGGCGGCCTCGAAAAAGCGCTCGGAACAGAGGGGTGTCTGGGCCGAGTGCTTGAGGATGACCGTGTTGCCCGCGAGGAGCGCCGGGACCACCGCGTTCACGGCGGTCAGGTACGGATAATTCCAGGGCGCAAGCACCAGGGCAACGCCGAGCGGCTCTCTCCTGATGAAACGGGTGAACCCCGTATGCGCGTCCGGGACAACGTCCTTCAGCGCTTCCGGCGCAAGGCGTACCATCATCCGCGCCCGCTCCTCGAACCTGTCTACCTCGAAGGGCGTGTAGCGGATCGGGCGGCCCATCTGTCGCGTCAGCTCCTCGGCAATTTCCTGTTTTTTCGAGACAAACGCGTCGATCATGGCGTTGACGTATTCAATGCGCTTGTCCAGGGGCGTAGAACGCCATGATGCATGTGCTTTTTTTGATAATTTAACCGCCCTGTCAAGGTCCTGCGAGGTTGCAAGTTTGCGTTCAACGAACTGTTTCCCATCTATGGGGGATATTGTTTTGATCATGATGTTTCACCTTTAGTTTCTTTCAAAGACATTTGATTTTCATAAACTGCATTAAAACAGTCAAAACTAATTTTTTCCGTTGGTCACTAAATATGTATTGACATAATTCCGTTTATTATCGTTTATCGATAATCGATAATAAATATGTGTGAGGCCGACATGAATCATAAGATCGAAAACGATCAAATAGCCGGGACGCTTTCAGCCCATCGGGAATTCTTCTCGACCCATATTACGAAGGAGTATGCCTTCCGGATTGATAACCTCGTTAAATTGAAAAAAGCCATCTCCAGGTATGAGAAAAAGCTGAGCGAATCGCTTAAAAAGGACCTGAACAAGTCCCCGTTTGAAGCCTATATCACTGAAATCGGTTTCGTGCAGGAAGAGATATCATATCATATACATCATTTGAAGAAATGGATGAAACCGGAAAGGATCCGCACCGATCTCGTGAATTTTCATTCCAGGAGCTACATACTGCGTGAGCCGTTCGGACTGGTGCTGATCATGTCGCCGTGGAACTACCCTTTCCAGCTGCTCTTCGATCCCCTCGTCGGCGCGATCTCTGCCGGAAACTGCATGGTTCTCAAGCCCGCACACTATTCGGAACATACGTCCGCAACAATCCGGGAGCTTGTTTCCGAGACTTTCGATCCGCGTTACATAAGCGTTTTTACAGGAGGACGCGATGTTATCCAGGAGCTCCTCGGCCACCGGTACGACTATATCTTCTTCACCGGAAGCGCCTATCTCGGTAAAATAGTTATGGAAAAAGCTTCGAAATTCCTCACACCCGTGTCCCTGGAGCTCGGGGGCAAAAGCCCGTGCATCGTGGAGGATGACGCGGACCTGGACGTGGCAGCGCGCCGCCTTACTTTCGGAAAGCTCCTCAACTCGGGGCAGACCTGCATCGCTCCGGACTATATACTCGTGAACAAAAAAGTAAAGAAAGAACTGGTAGAGAGGATCAAGAAGTGCATCGTCTCATCATACGGCGCCAATCCCCTTGAGCACCCTGATTACGGAAGAATTATAAATAACGATCAGTTTGAAAAACTATCTGCCCTCATCAAGACCGGGGAGGTAATTTTCGGCGGTGAAGTCAGGAAGCAGGACCGCTGTATATCGCCAACGATTCTCGATAATGTGCGGCCGGAAGATCCTATCATGCAGGACGAGATATTCGGCCCTATCTTCCCGATCATGGAGTACGGCGATATTGACGAGGCCATTTCGTTTGTCAACAGCAGGGAAAAACCTCTCGCCTTCTATCTGTTCACATCAAGCAGGAAGAAAGAAAAGATGGTTTTCTCCCGCACATCTTCCGGCGGAGGGTGCGTGAACGATACGATGCTGCATCTTACGAACCCGAGGCTGCCGTTCGGCGGTGTCGGCTACAGCGGCATGGGCATGTATCACGGTAAACACAGCTTTGATACGTTCAGTCATCACCGTTCGATACTCGCCAAATCCACATGGCTTGACGTACCCCTCCGGTACCCGCCGTACCGCGGCAAGCTGGGGATAGCCAGAAAAGTCTTTAAATGACGGCGGCCTGACAGGACGGGGCGGCTAACGCAGCAGCCGGCGGTCCGTGCTTCAGTCCCGCGGAGCAGTCGACAGGATCGAGAGGGCGAACTTCTTCTCATTCTGCGTGTATTCCCGGATGGTCTTTACCAGCTTCTCGAGGTTGGCCTCCAGCATGTACTTTTCCAGAAGCTTGAAATACTTCACGTTGCTTTTCAGCTCGTTCTTCCGCGCCCTGAGGGTCATGTACTCAACCCGCTGTTTATTGGGCCAGAGGTCCGAGATGATCTTGGTCAACACCGGGCTCTGTACCGCTTCGAGCGCGATGTAAGCGAATTCGAAGATGCTTTTATGGTAATTGTCGAAATCGGATTTTTCCGCGGATGTTTCAAGCCTTTTCAGAACATCGATAATGCGCGCGACGTTCTCCGTCGACCGGTGCTCCATGGCCTTGATAATCAACAGGGCATACAGGTCCGTGACGATATCATACATGATTTCAATGTCATTATTGGACAGCTCGGTCACGAACGTGCCGCGGCGCTGGTTGGTCTCGACAAGACCGCTCTGCTCGAGGATGCGGAGTGCTTCGCGGACCGAGCTCTGGCTGACAGAAAGCTCTTTCGCGATTTTAGCTTCGAGTATTCTCTGCCCGGGCTGAAGCTCGCCATGTATGATCTTCTCCCTGAGGAGATCGGCAATTTCATAGGCCAGGTTCTTCGATTTCAGGACAGTCATCAGGCGCTCCCCGGTGCTTCATGTTTTGCACCGAGCAACTATAACAATGTTTCCGGTTACGTCAATCCGTTTATTTCAGGTGGGCCGGCCGTGCTCATGGGGCATCAGAATATGAAATCCGTCGACAAAAAACCGGACTTCTTGTCCCTGAGTATTTCTGTTAAAATCTGCTTGTTCCTGTCTGTTTCCTTGACCGCCACCAGCGTCCGGATGCTGAAGACCCTGAGCGCGTCGCTTACCGAAAGGGTCCCCTCCGCGCTGTCCTTCCTGCCGGTGAACGGGAACGCATCCGGCCCCCGCTGGCACTGGGAGTTGATGTTGACCCTGCAGACCTGGTTTACCAGCCGGTCGACCAGCTTCGCGATCTGGCCGGTATCGTTCCCGAAGATGGCCGCCTGCTGGCCAAAATTGGACTCTTCCACGTACCGCATAGGCTCTTCGATGTCGTCGAACGGCACCACCGGCACGACCGGGCCAAACTGCTCCTCGCCGTACAATCTCATCCTGCCGTTCACGGGATACACGACGGCCGGGAACATGAAGGTGTTATTCACGGTGCCGCCGTCCGGGTTGACGACGGCCGCGCCGTTTGCAACCGCGTCGTTAATATAATCGCTCATGTACCGGGTCTTGTCGGTTTCAGGCAGCGGCGTCAGGTTCACGTCCTTTTCCCAGGGCATGCCCGGTTTCAGGGCGCTGACGGCATCATTGAACTTCTTTAAAAAAGGATCCGCGATCGAGCGGTGCACGAAGATGATCTTGATCGCCGTGCAGCGCTGGCCGTTGTATGACAGTGAGCCGAGCACGCATTCCTTCACCGCAAGCTCGATGTCGGCGTCGCCGAGGACGATGGCGGCGTTTTTCGCGTCCATGCCGAGCGCCGAGCGGAGGCGG
>JAKJGD010000058.1 GCA_022704585.1 Spirochaetota bacterium
CTCCGACATCGTGGTCGGGAACATGGAGTTCCCGGTCGCGCCGCCCTACGAGAGCAGGCCGTATATTTTTAACTGCTACCCGGAGGTCCTCGCCGCTCTCAGGAAGGCCGGCTTCACCATGATGCACATGGCCAACAATCACATACTCGACCAGGAGGAGAAGGGCGTCGTCAGCTCCCTGGAGCACGTCAAGCGCGCCGGTCTGGACAACCTGGGCGTTGCGCGTGACGAGAAAACGGCCCGCACCGGGATCGTGAAGGAGATCGGCGGCATGCGCATCGGCTTTATCGGGTATACCGGCTACCTGAACAGGGGCCTGCCCGCGCGGATGAACGGCTACCACCTGAACTGGCTCTACAGGACGGACGAGCTGAAGCGGGACATTATCGACATGAAGAAGAGGTGCGATTACCTGGTGATGATCGCTCATGCGGGCGTGGAGTACGATTCCCTGCCGCGCCTTAAAGAGGTCGGGATTTTCAGGCAGTGCATCAACGACGGCGTGGACCTGGTCGTCTCCCACCACACGCACCTCCTGCAGCCGGCCGAGCTGTACACCGCGGCCGACGGCAGGGAAGGCTATATTTTCTACAGCCTGGGCAATTTCATCTCGAACCAGAGCACGAAGGCCGAGGCCTGGTTTGACGGGGCGCCGCTCACGACGAGGGATTCGGTCGTGGTCGAATGCATCCTGACGCGGCGGGACGGGAGCGGCCGCCCGTCGGTCCGGTTCGAGCTGGTTCCGGTGTACACCAGCAACGGGATCGAGGCCGGCACCGGGCTGCGCGCCATACAGACGATCTCCATACCGGAAGAGGTCTGCGGCCTAAAAAAGCGGCTGGCCGGCGCCGGCGTAAAAGAAAAGGTTGACATTGAACGGCAATTACAGAGTCTGTACCAGAAAATTAAAGCAATACATAAAGCCGTGATCAGAAACGGAAATATCAAGGGGATAAAGGTGCGAGATGGCAGTAGCACGTGTGAGTGAAAAGATCAAGCTGTCCAAGCGTACGATCAGGGGATATGATATTATAGATATCACCGGTGACATCTCATCGGAAGGGTCCAAGGAGATCGTCAAGTTCGTCAAAAAATCCGTGTCCGGCAAGGACAAGGACCTGTATATAAACATTGAAGGCGTCAAGCACATGAACAGCTCGGCGCTGTCGGTCATTGTTCAGATGGTGAGAGACCTGTTGTCAAAAAAGATAACCACGTATTTCATGAACGTGAACGACAAGATCATGACGCTGATCAAGGTCGCGGGGCTCCATAATTTTTTCAAGTTTGTCAACGATGAGGCCGCGCTCATCGACCGGATTGACAAGATGGAGAAAGAGAACGCCAACTGAGGCGCGGCGCCTAGAGGAGCCTGGCGCAGAGGTCGCGTGTCTGCCGCGCTGCGGGTGATTCCCCGCCGGGCGCCGGCTCCATTCCAGCCATAACCAGATAGGGAAACAGCTCGCGCGCGGTGCGCTCCGGCAGGACCCCGTCGTGCACCAGCGCCCCGGTCTCGGCCTCCAGGCGAGCCATCCCCTCTGCGAGAATCTCCTCGCAGAAAACCACTCCGCCCCCCTCGTCGAGGATCCGCATCTCGCTGAATATGACCGCCGGCGCGCCGCCGGACTCTGCGAACACCTGGATGGAATTGCCGGGACCGCCCGCGTCGACGACCTCGATGATGGATATCCTTCCGGGCTCCAGGCCCAGCCGGTCCGCGAGCATGAGCTTCTCCTGCTCGGCGAGCTCCGTGGAGAGCCGGGAGATGTAGATGCGCGCGCCGGTCACGCGGCCGCCTCCTTCCGCGGCGCCCGCAGAACCGGCGGCCCGCTCCCGCGGGTAGAGGCGCGCTTCCATGGAGCCGCCGCCGGACCCGTGGAACCCGAACCGCCTGAGGACCAGGCTCCCGCAGAAGCCCAGGCGCTCCAGGCGCCCCAGCAGGTCCTCTTTCACGTACGCTGTCGGGCAGGAGTAGGGGGAGTGCGTCACGCCGGAGCATTCCAGCACGGAGCGGAAACCGCAATGGAGGAGGGCCGGCGCCAGGAGAAGGAGCAGCTCGACCGCGGAGGAGAAGGGGCCGGAGTCGATCCGGATCCTGCCGGGCGGGAGCGCACCGGGCTCGTACGCGATGGCGCTTCCCTCCAGCGCGAGGCGCCCGGCGCCCGTTGCGCCCAGGAGGCGCGCCGCGTCCTCAAACAGGTGGCGGTACGCGGGCGCACTCCCGAGGAACGCGCCGCCGGTCGTGAAAACAACCGGTTTGTTCCGGAGAAGGGCAAGCGACAGGGCCTGTCGTATCAGGAGCCAGTCCGGGGTGGCGAAATTAAGCTCGATTGACTGCATGGCGGTTTCCATCGTATCAAGGACGCGTGGCCGAGGTAAAAAATCCAGCATTTTTTTCACCGGGTATGGCGGGAAGCCGTACACGCGGCCGTATTCCGCCATGTCATCCTTGAGCATATCATGGATTATGGCGCGCTCCTGCCCGGTAAGCCGCCTTTTCACCGCCGGCTTTGAAAAGCGGCTCAGGGCGCGGCCCAGGCGGTACCTCATGTTTGCGCCCGGCAGCAGGGCCTTCATGATACGTGATGTATGGATGCCCACCTCTATCCGGGTATGCTTCGTTTCGTAAGTATTGATGCGCCCGCTATCCGGTGTAAAGCTTTCGAGATTGAGAAAAGCGCACACCCTTGACAGGACGGATTTCTGATCCGCGATCCAGTCGTCGAAATCAATTATCAACAGTCTCTCGGTTCCGAAAAGCTTCCGGTACTGCTCGAGCTGGAGGAAATAGTTAGAAAGCGCCACGTAATACGTATCCGTCATCGATTCCTTCGCGTCGAAGGGGGGGCATGCGATCATGAAATTGTACATCGACTCGATCCGCGCATACGGGTCCCGCACCATATAGATGAAATAGGGATCAAGTCCGTAATTCTTGATGTTCCGGGCCGCGTTCCGATCCAGCGGGTATTTCGTGTATCCGGACGACGCCTCGATCGCGTACCGGTGCTTGCCGGGGCGGAAGTTCCAGAGGTCGGAGTAGTTGCGCGTGGTTGCCAGGTGCTCGCCGAGGTTCCCCGATCTGACGCCGTGGGACTGCGTTTCGGAGAAGAACTCCGGCTCCTTGATCACGCAGGGACAGATCCGGGGGTGCTGGATGAGCGCGGTGTACAGGGCAGTTGTACCGCACTTCATTGCGCCGATGATCATGATGTGCGCGTCGCGCGGGACCTGCTTGGTGTCCCTTCTGTACACGAGGGCCGTCATGCTCCGTCACCCGGCCGGGGATGCCGTCCGGTCCCCCCGTAGCTCGAGCGCCGCACCAAAGATCACCGGCCACCATGTGAGCAGCTCGCCCACGTGTCCCACGATTTCCATGCATGACTGGGCGGCAGCCTGCTCGTCGCCGGCGTACAGGTCGCGTGTGGCGGTCATGTACGTTGCGTAGCTCTGGTCCCTGATGCTGATCATGTATCTCTCGATGTACTCGGCCCAGAATGCCGGCTTGTAGTCATGCCCGTTTAATATGCTTTCCATGGTCATCGTCGTGATCACGGAGCGCTGCAGCCAGAGCTGTTTCATGTATTCCTCGAAGTCGTCGAGGGTAAGGGACGCGATTCCTTTCAGGTGCGTCCCGAGGGCAATCATCCGGTCCCTGGGTGATACGGCGCCCTGAGGGCGGCGGAAATCATTCAGTAGCAGGTAGAGCAGGTAGCATGTTTCGGGCCGCGCGACCAGAGCCGCGTCCGTCTCGAACCTGCGCTTCTCCACCGGATCGTGGAGGATGATCACCGGCAGTGCACCGATCCTGGCGTTTGTCGAGGCCATGGGCAGCAGCCGTGAGAAAGTGATGTCCTCGCCGCGGAGGATCGGCAGGAAGGGCGGGACCATGCCCCGGTTGTCGATGCCGATGTTCATGCCCCAGAAGAATGACCCGCTGCTGATCGCGTAGTGCTTCATGGATTGGCAAATCTCCCTGCTCAGGAGCAGCTCCCGGAATGCTGATTCGCTGGCGACATGATGCTCACGGGCCGCGCCGCTCATCTGCAGCTGGTAGCGCGGTGTGATTAGGCCGGAATCCCCCATAACGCCGGTTATTGTTGTTTTTACTTCACCCCCGCCGAGGAGGAGTGCGGTGAGGTCTGCCGGCAGGAGCGACGCCATCTTGATCCTGCCGTTGTCGGTTAAACCGGCAAGGATGCTGGAGATCCGCCTGCCCAGAAGTCTGCTGTGGCAGGCGAGAATGTCGCAGGTTCCCGGGGGGTATGCCCGGAGGAGCGACTCCCGGTCAGTGTGCGTTTCCCGGAGATCGAGTTCGTTGAACGTTGCCAGCTCGAGGTCGTAGCCGTCGCCGTTGGGGACCCTCAGGTCGCAGAATACGTCGTCATCGGAGCAGAGGATCATGTCGCCCGCGGTGGCGAGGAGCACGGCATTCCTGTTGGCCCCGTATGAGGGGAACCTCTCCCCGAGGCCGAAGAGGGCGAAGTCGAGGACTGCCGGGGGGAGGCCGTCCGGCCCCGCTTTTTCCAGTATGGTATCGCGGAGCTTCCGGCGCTCCCTGAGATCCATGTAAGCCACGGACAGTGATTCCCGCTTTGCGATGGAGGCGAGCCTGTCCGAAAGGTTTTCGGATTTGGCCCGGTCGGGTGAGTCGTCCGAAATAAAGATGCGGACCCGGTGACCGTACTTCTTGAAATTTGCAATAAAGCTTTCCATGCTGCCGATCAGGGATTCGGGACGGTCCTTGGTGATCCACGCGGCGGTCGAGATCATCTGTCCACCGTCACCTGACGGTGCGGCCCGTAACCGCTCCAGGGCCCTGTCTTTCGTAATAAGCAGCCCGGATTCATGGAGGTCCCTGATACAGTGCTTAACCGATTCCCCGTCGATCCCGCGGAAACCGGCCAGGGATAACCGCTCGATGAGCTCGGGCGCGGTGGTAAATCCCTGTATATTCTGGAGAATGACGCTTAATGCCCTCGGCAGGCACTGGGATGTCCTGTCGAAATAATTGTAGATGGTGTCATCCACTCCGCACATCTGGTACCTGGCGGTATGGAGTGCGTTGTATTCGACTTCCGTTGCCGGGTTGGTGTCGGGTATCTTTTTTTTCCTGGAAAACATCGCTCCCTGCGCTCAACAACCGTGGTGCCGTACCGGCAGCGTGCGGTATTACCTGCCTCTGACTTATATAGGAGAAACCCTGACCCCAGTCAACAAATAACTGTACCGGCGGCGGATTAAAATCTTCGGGACAAATCATTGCGGCTGCGATATGATTGATTGCACGGGGGGGTATTCGGGTAAAAAATCAGGGGTTTCTGGTCTCCCGATCGATTCAAAATAAACAGGTTGACAAAGCATTTATCCGGATATAGATGCTGATTTACTTTTATCGATGGGGACCTCTTGTGACAGACGGTATCCCTGTCCGTCATTGGGGCAACGGTATGGACGTTGTCGCCGCAGAAATTATCTGATTTTACGGGGGGCGCCATGAATATGAAAAAGAAGCTGTCGCTTGGCCTGGGGTTCCTGTTCCTGATCATAATTGCCATTGCGTTCTTCTCGTCATATTACATCCAGACACTGTCGCGTGAATCGGACAATATATTAAAGAATAATTATGATACGATCGTCTACTCCAAAAAAATGATGGTCGCACTTGATGACATGATGGCGTCCGTCAATATCCGGCTAAACGGTCCCGGGAAGGACGGAGGGGGGTCCCATTACAGCGGCAGGCTGTTTGAAACGGGCAGGGCCGAATTCGAAAAAAACCTGAAAGCGGAAAACGGCAACATCACGGAAATCAACGAAAAGGAATACGTGGAAACGCTCAACAGGTCGTATGAGTCGTTCATGGCCATGTGCCAAAAGATGCAGGCCGGCCAGGGGACGAAAGCATTGTATGTGGGCGAGCTTCTCCCGTCTTATGAAAAACTGCGCTATACCCTGATTGCCATCAATGACCTGAACATGCAGGCAATCGTCAGGAAAAACGCGACCATGAAAAAGGATTCGCGGGGAATAATAATATCGATGTCATTGATAGGTGCGGTCTGCATAGTGCTGGCATTCGCCTACTTCTGGTATTTCCCCTTTTACATCTCCAATTCATTGATGTTTTTATCGAATAAAGCCCGGGCGCTGGTCGAGAAAGCCGGCATGAAGCTTGAGATTGAGTCCGACGACGAGTTTCATGTCATGCTCCAGTCCCTTATCCTGCTCGAGAACAGGATATCCGGAGAAGGCAAGGGGCGGCGGCGCGGCAGGAAGTGAGTCCCCTGCGATAATTCAGATGGCGGTTGAGGCGCTGACGGATGCGGAATATATAATTGACAAATGCGTTTCCGCGTCCCACACTGCATGCGTTCAAGGCTCACATCAACCCGATAAGGAGGCCCCATGCTCTACCTGAAGAGACGTCATGTATTGTACCTTTTCGCCGTTCTGCTGGTTGCGGCGCTGGCCGGACCGGATCTGCTGGCACGCGCGGGAGGCGGCGGTGATTTCAGCGGAGGCGACAACGGCGGCGGGGGCGGCGACGGCTGGGGCGTGATCATATACCTCCTCATCAGGGTCATCCTGGAGCTTCCATTCCCGCTGAACGTCATTGTGGCCGGGATCATTATCGCGGGATTCATCATTTTCACCCGGGTAGCGAAAAAGAAAGTCAAGGCGCAGTCGATCCTCAACAAGCTGCCTGCGGGCGATGAAGTGAAAAAAGCGGCCGGGTACGATGCCTTCATTAAAAACAGCCCCGATTTCAACGAGGAAGTCTTCAAAAACAACGTGCGGGATGCGTTCATGAAAATACAGAAGGCCTGGGAGGCCCAGGACCTTTCGCAGATACGGAAGTTCATCTCCGACGGGGTGTACCAGCGGTTCAATACCCAGTTCAAAATGATGCAGCTGCTGAAGCAGAAAAACACTATCACGAACATCAATATCAAGAACATCTACATAGACCGCGTCGACGTGGACGGCCTCTACGACATCATACAGACGGCGATACACGCGTCGGTCACGGACAATTTCACGAGCGAGCTCGATCCCTCCCTGAACCAGGGCGGCACCGAGGAGTTCGTGGAGTACTGGTCCTTCCTGAAAAAGCGCGGGAAGCCCCGCACCGACATCTACCAGACCGACCAGTGCCCCAACTGCGGCGCGCCGCTGCCCGCGGACATGGGCGAGGTGAGCAAATGCGCCTCGTGCGGGACCCTGACCAACTCCGGTGAATACGACTGGGTGCTCTCCGAGATCACGCAGGCCGACGATTACGTGGGCACGCACCCGAAGCTGGGCAAGTCCGCGGAGCTCACCGAGAAGGTACGCTCCCTTATCGACGAGAACGAGGACTTTTCCGTCCAGCTTATCGAGGACAAGGCGAGCAACGGCTACCTCCAGATCATCACGGCGCAGGCCCTGGGCGACTCCTCGATCATGCGCCGTTTCGTGAGCGACGATGTGTTCGCGAAGGTGCCGATGCCGGCGCCGGGCAAGCAGATCGCCTACAACAGGATATACCTGAACGACGTGTACCTGGTCGGCGTGGCGGAGGAGGGGGACCGCAACGTGCTGGCGATCGCGGTCAAGTCGTCGTTCCAGCGCGTGAAGCTCGCGGACGGAAAGGCCGGGAAGCTGGACTATGGCGTCATCTCGCAGACCGAGGTGGTCCTGATGAGCCGCGACAAGAACGCGGCCGGGTCGAAGGGCTCCCTGTACGCCCACAGCTGCCCCAACTGCGGCGCGCCGGTGGAAAACTCCCTGGAAGTGAAGTGCAAATACTGCGGCTCCGTCATGAACAGCACGGGCAAGGAGTGGATCATCACCGGCCTGATGAGCATGGATGAATACCAGGCGTACCTCGCCGCGAATTCCGCCAGTTTCTCCTACAGTGCGGACACGGCGCTCATCGACAAGCTCTACGACGTGCGGGACTTCGCCTTCAACAACATGATGGTGGTCCTGGCCGCGGACGGCACGCTCCATGACGCGGAGCGGCAGTTCGCCTCAGACCTGGCGAAGAAGTGGGGATACGACCTGTCGAAGCTTGAGCCCTTCTTCCAGATGGCGCAGAACGGCAGGCTCGTGGTGAAGATGCCGCAGGACACGAAGAAGCAGAAGAAGATATACAAGCTGATGGTGAAGGCGGCGCAGGCGGACCAGAACGTGTCGCCGGAAGAACAGCAGCTCCTTGATACAATTAAGAAGCAGTACGGCATAGACGACGCGGCGTAGTGCCTCGACAGTTCGGCAACCAGGTGGTCCCTGAGCGAAGTCGAAGGGCGCTTCGCTCCCTCGAAATGACAGGGGAATTGAGATGGCATTGCGAGGAGTCCCTGATAGGTCCGCAAGCGCTTGCGGACCTATCAGAATAATGCCTACTTGAAATACGGCTTCAGCGCGTCCGGTATCATGATCTCGCCCTTCTCGGTCTGGTAATTCTCCATGACAGCGGCAAGCGTCCTGCCGGCGGCAAGTCCGGACCCGTTCAGGGTATGCACGAATTCCGGTTTCGCGCCCGCCTCTTTC
>JAKJGD010000612.1 GCA_022704585.1 Spirochaetota bacterium
CGCGCCGGAGTCGCTGCGGCCTGATTTGAGAACGATGACGGGCTTGTCCGTGGACCGGGCGAGGTCCAGGAACTTCCTTCCATCAATGATGGATTCCAGGTAACATCCGATGACGCCGGTATTGACATCATTGATCAGGTATTCGAGAAGCTCGGTCTCGTGCACGTCGCACTTGTTCCCGATGGAGCAGACCTTGCTCATTCCAATGCCGCCCCGGTCCAGCATCATCAGCAGAAAGCCGGCGGAGAGCATGCCGCTCTGAACGATAAGCGACACGTTCCCGGGCTGCATCAGGGTCGTCCACTTGTCCGAATACATGAACGAGAAGACATTGCGGGAATGCCCGTCCAGGTATCCCATGCAGTTGGGCCCCCAGAGGCGTATGCCCAGCTTCCGTGCCAGGGCAACCGAATCCTCCTGCAGCTTCTTTCCTTCGGGCCCTACCTCCGAGAAACCGGCAGACTGGATGATGATCCCCTTCACTCCCTTTTGCGAGCAGGCCATAATCGTTTCAGGAAGAAATTTTGCGGGGATGAAATACACGGCCATGTCGAAATTCCCGGGAATCGATTCTATGCCCGGGTAGCAGGGAACCCCCAATATCTCCGTGTATTTCGGGTTGACCGGGTAGAGCGTGCCCTTATAACCCGCAAGGGCGTTGCGGACCAGGTGAAAGCCTCCCTTGAGCTGGCTGTCGGTCGCGCCTATAATAGCGACACCGTTTGGATGGAAAAAATAATCGAGCATGGCCGTTGGTCCCGGTTGAGATGTAAGGCTTAATTGCCGGAGCAGACCTTCTTGCCGAACGTTCCTTCCACGCATGTCCCCGAGTTGATGCAGTCGGCATCATTGTTGCACGGCTTCCCGCTCTTGCCGGAGCTGCCAAAGTCAAATTCCTTCTTCTTTGTACACGCCCCGTCGGTGCATGCAAGGCCGAAGGAGCAGTCGAAATCCGCAAAGCATTTTTCGCCCTGACCCTTGCTTCCTGCCATGAGCGATAGTGAAGCCATTGCAAAGACGATCGATATGGAGATAATGAGCAGTTTTTTCATGGATTTCCTCCCCATTGAATGTGATGGCCAATTGTGGGGCGAGTCAGGCCGCATGTCAATATAATTTCAGTTAATGGTCGTTCATAAATAAATGAGGCCGCGGCGACGACGACACAGATCAGTCGCTGATGGATACCAGCAGCCGGTACGGGAGAAGCATGCGGCGGTCCAGGCCGGCAGGAGGCAGGATGGCCGTGGCATTATGAGCCTGACCGCGTAGCCACCCCGGTTTCCGGGATTTGCCATGCGGCAGCGGGGCTGCACGCACGCCTGTTATGTGTAAAAAAAGAGTTGAAATAATTGAGACGGGCACACAAATAAAAGATGGATAAGGGGGGGAAGGAACATGAAGGCGGATAAAATGGCCGGAATGGTACTGGCAGTTCTTACAGCTCCGAAACGCTGGATCATCACTATCATCAGCATTCAAGAAAAAAAAGAGTATAACTTCTATGTCATTTTGCTCTTCGCCTGTTTTGTCGGTATAACGCGCTACCTTCTCGAAACGATCCTGGCTTACCGCCCCCCCACGATGCTTAACATCAATCTTGTTCATTATGTCATTTTTTATCTTGAAGCGATATTCAGGTATGCACTGATTCTGTATGTTTTCCTTCCGAATCAGTCATGGCGGAAGTCTATTAATATCGTTCTTATCGGCGTG
>JAKJGD010000059.1 GCA_022704585.1 Spirochaetota bacterium
CCCGCCGTGTTCGCCCGTCTGCTGAACGAGATCATGGACATACCCGGCCCCGAGGGCCTGCACCCTCCCTACCGCTCGATCATACTGGGCGGCTCCGCCGGGGATCAGCGATATGACCGCTACCTCCTGGCCTATTCGCTGTTCCCGAACATGGGAATTTTAAAAAAACACACCTACATCCGGCTCATGATGAGGCCGGACGGCGCCGTCATGAAGCCCGATTTCCGGCCGCTGAAGAGTGCGCTCCTGGCGCGCTTCGGCGAGCAGCGCGTCAGGGCGGCGTGCCTTCTGATCACGCTTGCGCTGAGGGAAACGGTGCGACGTGGCACCATGGCCGGCATGGACGGGATCGGAGCAGGGAAGACGGGCACTTCCAACGATCTCCGCGACGCCCTTGCCACGCTGCATTTCATCGCGGGCGACGGTGCCTATATGGCCGGCGTGCGGCTCGGCGACCGTGACAATTATTCCATCGGCGTTGCGGCCGACAGGATCGCGGTGCCCCTTCTGAGGAGCATCGTGACCGGCTCATTCGGCGAAACGGCCATCATGAGCGGCGATGACTACGACGCGCATTTGAAGAAGCTTGCTGACTCAAACCCGGAGCTGGCCCGTGACGGCAACCGCTACTGCATGAAAGGCGGGGCCTGCCGTTCCAGGCGCATCGAAGTAGCGCACGCCCAGAACGAAAAGCGTGACCAGTACCTGAAAGCCGCAGATGAGCACTACAACGACCGGGAGTACCGGGAGGCGGTCCGATTTTACGAGGGGTACCTCCGCCTGGCCGACGAATTCGATTCCAGCTACCCGGTTTTCGACAGGATGGTAAGGAGCCTGATCGGGGCCGGCGACCTCAATCGCGCTGCGCAGATCATCGAGCGCTTCGCGCTCCCCGGAAAAATCGGCAAGCTTGCCCGGTTCTACGGGAAGGCCTGTGACGTTACCCTGAAAGCGGATACGGACTTCTACAGCGGGGATGATGACTATGAAAGAAGCAAGCGCTCGAAGAAGAAGAAGCGTAAAAAAAAATAGCCGCATGGCGGCTATTTTTTTTCTCTGTCTTTCTCCTCCGGAGAACAATCAGGGGCCATTCAGGTCGGCACTCCGAATCGCGGGAGCACCCATCGCTGAAGAATAACCCAGCCGGCAAAGAACAGTATGATCCATATCAAAGAATTCATCCAGGCCTCTCTTTCCTGAAAAAGTGAATAATAAGTATTTAATAAAATACTAAAATTTCCTGTTGTCGTCAATAATTTAATCATAAAAAAATAAATAAGGAATAACCCTGACGCAATTATAGTCGTAATAACTACAAAATAATCATTCTATGGCCTATTGCACAAGCTGTGATAAATACGTATTTTACTGTAAACAAGAACCAAAAAATGGCAGTAAGAAATTTTTTCCGGCTAAGGGTAGGATCTCATGAAAATCGATGAAAAGGAAGTCAGTATGATCAGTATCAAGGAAATGGCAACTGCTGGAACGGTGAGTGAACTGTGCCGGAGCCTTGAGACAGTTCCAGCCGAAGGCAGGGAGATCATCCTCGACTTCAAGGGCGTCAAGGAAGTACGTTCCAGCGATGCCGAAACCCTGATGTCGACATGCCTCAGATTGAAGGAGTCGGGCGCCGTCATCCGGCTGAAGGGCATGTCGCTGACGGTCCGGGACCAGTTTTTACTTTCCGCCATTAATAATGCACGGGATGAGATATTATTATGAAAAAAACCAGCGCTCTCATTGTAGAAGATGAAATGATCACCGCGATATTTCTCAGGCATCTGCTTGAGGAAGAGGGGTGTGATGTCATCGACGTGCTCAGCTCGGGGGAGGAAGTCATAGAGCGCATCGGCGCAAAAAAACCGGACGTTATCGTCATGGATATCATGCTGTCGGGTAACATGGACGGGATAGAGACCGCCATCCAGGTTCGCCAGACCCACGATATACCCATTCTGTTCGTAAGCGCTACAACGGACCAGGCATCCATCTCAAGGGCCATGGCCACGAAGCCCATGGGGTACCTGCCAAAGCCGGTCGAGGCCTGGAAACTGAGAAACAGCATCCTGAACTTCATACATAATAAGGAAGAATGCCGCGTACCAGCGGACAGCCGCGTTATATACAACATCTGATCTGCGCGTCCCATTACGGGACATAACACTTCATCTGCCGGATATTCTTTATGATTGACACGCCGGCATCATGCTCCTAAAATAATTTCCGTCACAGATCGCACCTTGATCAAAATGGTGCCGTTTATTTCTGTCATTGTGGACGCGGGATGGACAAACCTTCATATAAACAACTTCAGGCGCGGGTAGCCAGCCTGGAGCAGCAGCTTGCAGCCTTGAAGGCCTCGACCGACGGCGATGACTCCCGGCGCGAAAAAAACGAGAAGTTTTTCGCTGCCTTCAAGAAATGCCCGCTGCTGCTGGCGATCAGCACAATCGATGACGGGCGATTTATCGAGGTCAATGACCGGTTCCTTGATGTGCTCGGGTATCGGCGCGAGGATGTTGTCGGGTATACCTCCGCCGATCTGAACATCTTCGAAAACATAAGCGACCGTACCGGGCTTGTCGGCGCATTGCTGGGAAAGGGCACCGTGCGCAATGCGGAGATTGTCGTAACCGGCCGGAATGGAGAAAAGCACAAGGGACTGTTTACCGCCGAGATCATCGCACTGGAAGACAGCCGCTACCTGTTCACCATGATGGACGATATCACGGATTTGAAGCGGGCGGATGAGGATCTGAGCAGGAAAGACGGCATCCTGAGAAGCATGTTCGATGCCACGCCCGCAGGCGTCGGGCTCCTCGTCAACAGGGTCCTCATGAACGTCAATGCCGCGCTCTGCAGGATCACCGGCTATTCCCATGGCGAGCTGATCGGGCAGAGCACGCGGATGCTCTACACCGACGACGCGGAGTTCAATCGGGTGGGGAAGGAATTGTACAGGCAGATGGAGCGGGAAGGGCTCGGCATGCTGGAGGCGGTCCTCAGGCATAAGGACGGATCCCCCATAAATGTGCTTCTTTCGCTGAGTCCCTTCAATCCGGACGATTTTACGAAGGGCGCGACCGCGACCGTCCTTGACATAACCGACTTCAAGAGGACCCAGGAGCGGCTTCAGGAGAGCGAGGCACAATACCGCCTTCTCGCGGAAAACGCACGGGACGTGATCTGGCTGTCCGACCCCGATCTTGCACTGCAGTATATCAGCCCCTCGATCGAGCACCTTGTCGGGTTCGCTCCGAAAGAGATGCTGGAGATGGGTTTCGTCAGTATGCTGGCCCCGGAATCCCGCGAGAAAATTGACGAATTGTTCGCGAAAAATCTCGCTCTCGAGCAGGCCCGGTCAGGCGATCCGTCCCGTACCATTACAGCCGAGCTCGAGTTTATACGCAGGGACGGATCCACCGTGTGGACCGAGAGTCTCATCGGTTTTCAGCGCGATGACAGGGGCCGCCCGCTGTCCATCACCGGCATAACCAGGGACATTACCGAGCGGAAGGTGGCCGATGAACGTATCAGGGGGCACCTGGCCCTCAACATGGCACTGGCCGGCCTGGCCGGCTCGATCATCTCCCGCTCATTTTCTCTCGCGGATATCGCCTCCATCGTACTCGAATATGCGCGGGTTCTGACAGGAAGCGAGCATGGTTTTGTCACGGAGATAGACCCGGCCACGGGCGATAACATCATACTGTCGACCTCGAAAATGCCCGGTGCCGAGCATACCGGCATCCTGCATAAAATGCCGCCCGGGGCAACGGGCAACCCCGGCCGATCGTACCCGGGCCTGTGGGGATATGCGCTCAATACCCTGCAGCCCTTTTTTACCAACGACCCGGAGCGCCATCCGTCCCGGGAGGGGATGCCGGAAGGGCACCCCGCATTCAGCCGGTTCCTGTCGGTGCCCGTGATTTTCGGCAGCGAGCCGGTAGGAGAGATCGGTGTTGCGGATTCACCAATCGACTATGACGATGATGACCTCCTTGTGGTGCGCCGGCTTGCCTCACTGTACGCGATGGCCATCAACCGGCTGCGGGCGGAGGAACAGCTCAACCATTCGCTCCGGGAAAAGGAGATCCTCATTAAGGAGCTGCATCACCGGGTGAAGAACAACCTCCAGGTCATATCAAGCCTGCTCTCGCTCCAGTCCCGAAAGGTCGAGGACGAGCGCTACCGCGCGCTGTTCCAGGAGAGCCAGAACCGCATCCACGCCATGGCCCTTGTGCATGAAAAGCTCTATCATTCCGAGGTCATGACCAAGATCGACTTCGGCAGGTACATCAATGAACTGACACAGCACCTGTTCTATTCATACAATATCAGCCGGGACCTGGTGGGACTGGACCTTGACGTGAAAGAGATTTACCTGGGCATCGATATCGCCGTGCCGTGCGCAATGATCGTCAACGAACTGGTCTCGAACGCGCTGAAGTACGCATTCCCCGACGGACGAAGGGGCACCGTGTCCGTCATGTTTTCGCGGGAAGAGGACGGGAAGAATGCCCTCGCCGTGGCCGATGACGGCGTCGGCATGCCGGATGATTTTGACATTGCGAAATCAAACTCGCTGGGAATGCAGATCGTGCATTCCCTGTGCCGGCAGATACGGGGCACGATCGGGATTTCGGGAGCAGGCGGGACCCGGGTAACGATCCTGTTTTGACATACATGGCGGCCGATGCACTCATGAAAAAAAACAATATACTTATCGTGGAAGATGATCCCATCACGGTCCTCCACCTCAAGGAGATGCTGAAGCTCAAGGGATACGGGATCATCGGGCCCGAATCGGACGGGCTCAGCGCGGTTGAGACGGCAATACGCGAAGAGCCGGACCTGATCCTCATGGACGTGATCATCGGCGGGGAGATCGACGGGATCGACACGGCCATGAGGATACAGTCGGACCTGGACGTACCGGTGGTCTACCTGACCGCCAGCACCGATGATGCGAATCTCAAGCGGGCCCAGGAAACCGACCCGTACGGGTATCTGATCAAGCCGGTAAAAGAATACGACCTCTACTCGGCGATCGAGACCGCGCTGACACGCCACCGCCTGGAGCGAAAGATCAGGGAAAGCGAGGAATTCAGCTCGAGCCTGATGAGCTCCACGCCCATCCCGGTCATGGTCGTCAACCTCGATTCATCGATACGGTACGTCAACGCGGCCTTTGAGGACCTCACCGGCTTCAGCGCCGTCGAGGTCGTCGGGAAGCTTCCGCCCTATCCCTGGGTTACCGCGTCCGCGGGCGGAGAGTTCGTTCCCGCCCCTGCCTCCGGGAAAAAGGAAGAGCACTATCGATCGAAGAGCGGCGAGGCGTTCATCGTCGAGGTGACGACGGTGCCGGTGTTGCGCAACAGCGTGATCCAGTATTACATGGTGAGCTGGGTTGACATGACAATGCGCCGCCGGCTCGAGGAGCAGATCCTGGACATCAGCGAGCGGGAGCGGATCCGCATCGGGCACGATCTCCATGACGGGATCGGGCAGGAGCTTACCGCCGTCGGCTATCTCTTCGCCGGCCTGGTGAACATGATGCGGCAGGGCCGGCAGGCCGACGAGTCGACGATCGGCTCGGTCATGAAGCAGCTCGACCAGGCAAAGTCCCATGTACGGCTACTGGCAAAGGGACTTTCGCCGGTAAACATGGACCGGAACGGTATCGCCATCGCGGTGGTGGAGCTCTGCCGGAACGCGGAGCGTATTTTCGGCATACACTGCGTGATCGACAGCGAGGACATATCGATCCCGGACAATTCAAAGGCGACCCATATTTATTACATCATCCAGGAGTCGCTGAACAACGCGGTCAAGCACGGCAAGGCTAAAACCATCGAAGTGACGCTCAAGCGAAGGGGCGCAGGCCTCTTCCTCTCCGTTGCCGACGACGGCGTCGGCCTGCCGGAAACGGTTGAGCGGTCCGAGGGCCTGGGGCTCATGTTCATGAAGTACCGCGCCGATATTATCGGGGGCGTGCTCAGCGTGAAGCGTCTCAAGCCGTCAGGCACGATCGTCGCATGCGAGGTGGCGAGCATCGCCTAGGAACGGGGAGGTCGCCCGGGAGAACGCAACAAAACCAGGACCAGAGGAAAACCCTATGCAGGAAGAACAGAAAAAAAAGATCAGGATCTTTATCGTTGATGATCACGAGGTGGTCCGCCTGGGACTCATCCAGTTTCTCAACAGCCATGCCCATTTGCACGTGTGCGGCCAGGCCGGCGACGCGAACGCCGCCATCGCCTCGATCAACGACTGCAGCCCCGATATCGCCGTCGTGGACATCAGCCTGGAGGGGATAAGCGGCATCGAGCTCATCAAGGCGATCAAGTCCAGGTACCGGCAGGTAACCGTGCTCGCGCTCTCGATGCATGCGGAAAAGGAAGTGGTCAGGCGCGCCCTGCAGGCGGACGCCAGCGGTTACGTGCTGAAAAGCGAGCCGATTGAACAGCTCGTGGATGCCATCGGCAAGGCCGTTGAAGGGAAGAGCTACATCAGCGAGCCGCTCCGCGAATCGCTCCTGGATATCATGACCGGAAAGGAAGGCCCGGAAAGCCTGATGTCAGATCTTACCGACAGGGAGCTCGAGATATTCACCCTCATCGGCCAGGGGTGCGATCGGCGGGAAATTGCCCGCAGGCTGGGGATCAGCACCTCGACCATCGGCACCTACCGCGACCGCATCAAAACGAAGCTTAACATGAAAAGCTCGGGCGAGCTGATAAAATTCGCGGTCGAATGGTCCGGTCGAGGCAATAAATAGCATGCATACTCCGGTCCTGCTCGCCGGACGGTTATTCTCAACCCCTGACTCTATCCTCCATCACGGAATCCGGTAATGTTCGGATAGGGGAATTCCCTGTGCCGCTTATAATCAGTCTAACTACAAATATATAGTTATTTCGTTTATTGTATATTTACGCCTGCCTGGCTATATTTCATATGTTAGAACAGATTAAGTATCAAGACTTTTAACAAGTTTAAGGCAGGCGTTTAAGTTTATTCATTTTTAACTTCTCAATATCCTCAATTAACCCCCCATAATTTAAAGGGAGAGCAGTAGTTCTCCCCTTTTTTTTTGTCATGCCGCCAAAAACGGCCTGTTCATCAACCTGTATTAATAAACCAATGATGATAAAAAAAGAGGAGAATAATGCCCGCTTCATGCGGGCAATTATTCCCAAAGAAGATGTTGGAGGGTTTTACAAGAATTGTTAATGTATAGGTTGCGAAAAACCGTTTTATGTTACAAAAAAAAGCGGCAGGTATCCGCACAGAGCAATTAACCGGTTATCCGGCAGCGGGCCATTTCATTTTCGGGGATTTTCCACCAGTGCCACCGGAGTTTTTGCCGTGCTCTTCGGTACGGCTGCCCGGCGTCAAACCTTGTTTTGTTGGCGCTCTTTTTTCATTTTCCGGTAGGAATAACCGGCGAACACGGCAGTTGATATCAGGAGCGGAATGTCATCGAGCAAACCGGCGACAGGTATAATGTCTGGAATGAGATCGACGGGTGATAACGTGTAAATAATGGCGAGAACCACCATTACCACGGCGCCGATAAAGCGCTTCCGTGCGGATTCAATGCCTGAGTCTTCGATTCTTTTCATGAGCAATGCCGGCCTCCCGTGAATGGTTGTCTCACACCCGCTATCAGGCATGCCGTGGTTTTCATGTTTTTTCAAGCATATTTTTGCTTGAAATTAATCACGCATGTAATCAATCGTTATATTTGTAGCATATCTGTTTAAACTTGCCGCATATGAAGCCTGTCCTTACCGCGAAAGCGGGAATCCATGCGAAAAATATGGATTCCGGCTCTCCGCTGCGCTTCGGCCGGAATGACAGTTGTGTTTTGCAACAAGTCTGTTAAACCTGTCAATTAATTCAGGAGCAAGTACGTGAAAGATGTAATAATTATCGGAGCAGGACCCGCCGGATTGTCGGCAGCGATCTACGGAAAGCGTTCGGGTCTCGACCTTGTGGTCCTGGAGCGCCTGTCGCCGGGGGGCCAGGTAATGAATACCTACGAGGTGGAAAACTATCCCGGATTCGTGGAGCCGGTTGCGGGATGGGAGCTGATGTCCCGCATGGAGGGCCAGGCGCGGCGTCTCGGCGCGGAGATCATGGGCGCCGACGTCCTCTTGGTGGCCCGCGACGGGGACGGTCTGTTCACGGTAACACCGGGAGAAGGCCCGGCGATGCGGGCGAAAGCGGTGATCGCGGCGGCGGGGGCCTCCTACCGGAGGCTGAAAGTCCCCGGGGAGGATGAGTACATCGGTCACGGCGTTTCTTTCTGCGCGACCTGCGACGGCGCGTTTTACAAGAACCGCGTATGCGCCGTAATCGGGGGAGGCGACACCGCCCTTGAAGAGGCGCATTTCCTGACCCGCTTCGCCAGCACGGTTTACCTGATACACCGCCG
>JAKJGD010000060.1 GCA_022704585.1 Spirochaetota bacterium
CAGATAGGCGTGCCCACTCAGTTCATGAAGCTCTCCGAGGAGCTCGAGAAGTACGGCATGCTGGGCGTGTCCGGCTCCGCGCCCCTTCCCCAGAAGACGCAGGAGCAGTTCGAGAGCAAGGCCGGGGGCGGCATCATGGAAGGGTTCGGCCTCTCCGAGATGTCCCCCTGCACGCACCTGAACACGACCTTCCTGGTCCGGGTGTTCGGCGGCCGCTTCTCAATGAGGCTGAACACGCTTTTCCTGAGCATCCCCGGCAACCTGGCGCTTCTGAATGCGCTGCTGCGCCTGCTCGGAGCGAAGAACGTGGGCCGGGTGCTCACCAAGCTGTTCTATTATCTGGCGAAGCTCACGAAGAAAAAGTCCCCGACCGCCGGTGCGGGCAAGGCGGTCGAGAAGAGGGGGACCACCGGCGTCCCGTTCCCTGACACGGAGATAAAGTTCCTGTCGGTCGAGACCGGGAAGGAGCTTTCTATCGAAGAGATGCTGGCCGGCGCGCGCGGCGAAATGCTGCTCAAGGGCCCCCAGCGGATGCTGGGCTACTGGCCGGTGCCGGGGAATGGCATTGACGAGGACGGCTTCATTCACACCAGCGACGTGGTACGGATCGACGAGAACGGCTTCTTCTACATCGTTGACCGGACCAAGGACATGATCATCGTGTCCGGGTACAAGGTCTACTCCCGCGAGGTCGACGACGTTCTGTACCGCCATCCCAAGGTGGAAATGGCGGCGACCATCGGCATACCCGACCCGGAGCGGGAAGGGAGCGAGCGGATCACGGTCTATGTCCAGCCCAAGGAGAAATTCAGGGGCCAGGTCAGCGAGGCGGAGATCATCGACTATCTCAAGAAGCATGTGGCCAGGTACGCTGTCCCGAAGACGGTCCACGTGATCGACGAGATGCCGCTGACCGAGGTGCACAAGGTGAACAAGAAGCTCCTCCGTGAAATGGCGGCAAAGGAGCCCACGGCCGGCGGTAAGGCCGGCAAAAAGAAGGCGGCGAAGAAAGTTAAGGCGTAATGCCTGCGCGCGGCAGGACGACACGTGGTTGGCATATAACAACGATGCCCGTCATTCCCGCGAAAGCGGGAATCCATGCGGAAAAATATGGGTTCCGGCTTTTCGCTGCGCTTCGGCCGGGATGACAGCTGAGTTGTACAACAAGTCTAATATACAAAATTGAGAGGAGAATACATTATGGAAGAAGCGGTATTTATTGACGGCGTACGCACCCCTAACGGCAGGGCCCACAAGGACAAGGGCTGGTTCCGGAACCTCCGGCCCGATGAATTGCTCTCCTACGTTTACGAGGGTATCTTTGAGAGAAACAAGAAAGTCAAGCCCGAAGATCTTGACGGCGTACTGGTGGGATGCGCGAACATATCCGGCATGCAGAACGATATCGGACGGCTGGGATGGCTCGCTTCCGGAATGCCGGTGACTGTGGGCACCAACACGATAACGAACCAGTGCCCCTCCGGCATGTCAGCCACCATGCACGCGGCCCGCGCGATCATGACGGGCCAGGCTGACATGATGCTCGCGGCCGGCGTCGAGGACATGGAAAAGATCCCGATGGGCGCGAACATGAATTTCCCGCCGAGGATCCTCAAGTACTGGAACGGCGCCGACCTCCCCATGGGCCCCACGGCCGAGAAAGTGGCCGAAGTGTATAAAATCGCCCGGGACGACATGGAAAACATGGCCATATGGTCGAATAAAAAAGCGTATGAGGCCCAGCAGGCGGGCAAGTTTAAAAACGAGATCATTCCGGTGAAGGGTGTTGATGATAACGGCAACGAGATGCTCGTGGACAAGGACCAGTGGGTCCGCAGCAAGTCCGAACCGGAAAAGATGAAGGCCATGACCTCGTCGTTCAGGCCGAACGGCGGCGTGGTGACCGCGGCGACCTCTTCGCCGCTCACGCAGGGCGCGGCGGCGCTCCTGCTGATGAGCCGCAAAAAAGCCGACCAGCTTGGGCTGGAGTACCACTACAAGTTCAGCTACGGCGTGCTCGCGGGCTGCGACCCGACGGTCATGGGGATCGGCCCCATACCGGCCTGCCAGAAGCTGTTCGCGAAGATCGGCCTCTCCGCCAAGGACATCGGCGCGATCGAGCTGAACGAGGCCTTCGCGAGCCAGTCGCTCGCCTGCATCCGCGAGCTGAAGCTTGACAACGACAACGCACCCTTCAACAAGGTTAACGTATGGGGCGGCGCGCTCGCGCTCGGCCACCCGCTGGGACAGTCCGGCGCGCGTATCATCGTCACGCTGCTTAACGTTCTCAAGACCGAATTTCCGAACGAGAAGTACGGCCTCGCGTCCCTCTGCGGCGCGTTTGGAAACGCGGCGGCGCTGCTGGTAGAAAAAGTCAAATAAGGCGAAACGGAAGGCGGGGCCGCGCGGCCCCGCCTTTTTCAGGGCGCGTATGAATCTCCCGCATAAACCCGGGGAACTTCTTACAGGAATCCCGGTCAAACATATAAAGGCGGGCCTCCCGATTCAGTGATTATATGGATGGTGCTTCAGCCGGTCGCAAACGGGCCTGCCCGTCACTGCGGCCGGCCACTATCATAATGCGAGGTTCAAGTACATGAAGAAGCTTCTGGTTGTAGCGCTCATTCTGGCGGCGGGTTTTGTCTCCGCCGACGCGAAGGTCGTAAATGGGGTTGCCATTCCCGACACGTATAGTGCGGGCGGGACGACCCTCCTGCTGAACGGCACCGGCATCAGGACAAAGTTCATGATGAACATCTACATCGGCGCCCTGTACCTGAAGGCAAAGGGAAGCGACGGCGCTGCCGTCGCCGCGGCCGGCGAGCCGATGAACGTGCGGCTCCACATTGTGTCCAGCCTGATCACGCCTGATCGCATGGCGGAGAACACGAGGGAAGGGTTCACGAAATCAGCGGGCGGCAACGTGGGGCCGTACAAGGCCGGCATGGAGACCTTTATCAATACCTTCAAGGACGGGATCAAGGTCGGCGACAAATTCGATATCACGTACGTGCCCGGCAAGGGCGTGCAGGTATACAAGAATGGCGTGCTCAAAACCACGGTCCAGGGACTGGCGTTCAAGAAGATCCTGTATGGTATCTGGATAGGCCCCAACGGCATCCAGGAGGCCCTCCGGAACGGGATGCTCGGAAAGTAGCGGTAACCGGCATCGAACAAGTGAAAGGGGCGCCTGGCGGCGCCCCTTTTTTATGCACTGCATCCAAAAGAAAAAATGCTGGACATCGACCATGAAATTCTTCTTATGAAAAGGGGTCCCGGCATCAATCCCGCCGACAGGGCGGGCGATGCGCCATCGGCTTTACGCCTCGTCCATGAAATCGCGGGGCCGACGCCATGCTCCGGACCGCCGGAGATGCAACCCGAAAAAATTCCAGCATCGTGAGGCACAGGAGATGAAACAGAAGACCATCATGCCGCTTGCGGCGATTATTGCCGTAACTCTCATGTTCCCGCATCCGGCACATTCAAAGGAGTGCCCGCTGCTGCCCGAAAAGCAGGGCACCTTCGAGTTCCTGACACGGACCGATTATGCCTGGTATCAATGCGGGTTTACGAAGGCCGAGGTCAATGACAACCTGAAGGAGCTCGCAGCGCTCGTGGCCACGGTCCGGAAGAACCCGGTCCTGGCCGGGCTGAAGGGCTTTGACGCCAGGGTGCAGCTGTATACCATCTCCGACTGCGGGGGCACGGCCGCATACGGCATACCCGTGCGGGTCAGCTTCGGATTATGCTCCTGGTTCCAGTGCGACGGCAAAGGGCCGGTCAGGATCACGATGGAGCCGCCAGAGTGGAGCGTCATGGTCAACGATATGGTCCCCGGCTGGGTCACACCGCTTTCGTCCGCGGAAGGCCGGGTCTTTTTCAGCGTACCCGCGAAAAAGGAGACCATCAGGCCGGGCATCGACGTGTACGATCATGAATGTTACATCATGTATAATCCCGACCGCCCGGCGTACTGGCTCCCCGTGACGGTGAAGGAAGCATATGCCGCAATGGTCGAAGACGCGAAAAAGGACAAAGACGCGTACACTCGCCAGTTCATGCTGAATTTCATGGAGAAGGAATGGGCGGCGTTTTCGGAAGCGGACAGGAGCAGGCCCGCGTACACGGTGGGAACGAACGAAAACATGCCGCGAATCCTGGGAAAACTGAGCGCTGACGCAACAGGACTGCCGCTGGTGCGCGTCAACCCGGCCTACTGGAACAAGGGGCTGCCGCGGTCGGCCATTCAGTTCATATACTGCCGCATCATTAACAACAAGGCATATATCAGGAAAGAGAAAGAGTTCTTTTTGCAAAAAAACAGCATCAGTTACAATCTCTACCGTTTCCTGGAAACACTGAACAACGACACGGCGGCGTCATTGCTGCATCATATCAGGAAGTAGGCCCCGGGCCGGGTACGCTACGCCCAGCCCAGGAGATAGACGGCAAAAGCGACGACGCAGGCCGTGTCGAACGCGAGAATGAGCGCGAAATTATTCACGTAGCCTTTCCTGTAGTGTGCCAGCATCAGGCCCACGAATGTCGCCTTGTTCAGCGCCACGCACGCGATCACCGGGGTGCGGATGCCCGGGTCATAACCGGCCCAGATCAGCAGAAGGCCGGTGACGAATATTCCCATGCCCCAGTGCCGCTCGATCAGGCCGGCGACCCCGTCGTCCGCCTTGAGCCGGAGCATTTTCTCCATGACCAGCTTCGGCGCGAAGAAGAGCAGGAGCATCGAGCAGGTTATTATTCCCGTCACGTAAAGGATTGCAGTGATGTTGCCGGTTATCATGTTTCCTCCGTTATGGTGTCGTGTCGAGCCGCGCAGCGCGCGGCGCCGACTTGTTTTCTCCCCTGGACATCCGGGCCGCGAGCATGTCGAACAGCATCCCCGCCAGTTTTTTTAACGGGTTCAGCACAACAGGGTAATAGTAGTCCGATTCGAACCACCCCTTTTCCCGGAAGTAGCTGAAGTCCCGCCAGTTTTCGTCAAGGAGGCGCCCGATGCTGGTCCGGGACATCCTGAAGATCATGAGCCACAACAGGGACGGGGCCGGGCATGCGTTCCTGACCAGCCGGGAATGGAACTTCCTGGCCAGCCGGTCCAGCTTCCGGTCGTTCGCCATCCCTGTTTTTTCCGGGACGGGTTCGCGCGATACGATACAGCACCCCTTGACTGTATTGAATCCCATCCCGGTGCCGGCGAAATCCAGGTATTTGACGATTTCTCCTCCCCCGTATATTCCCTGCGCCACTATGCCGGTGAACGCTTTTCCGAAATAGCGCGGGCGGTGAAACATGAAGCCCAGCCGGTCGAGGAAAATTTTCATTATCGCTGATACCTGGAAGGAGTAGTTGGGGGAGGCAAAGACCACGCCGTCGGAATCGCTGATTTTCTTTATTAGCAGGTCCCTGTCGTCCTTCAGCGGGCAGAGCTCCTCGCCCCTGTTCAGGCATGACAGGCAGCCCTTACAGACCCGCACATCGTAATCGCTGAGCATGACTATCTCATAGTCGACATCCCCGAGCGACTGCAATTTTTTCAGGAATTGCTCGGTGGCATGGTAGGTGTGCTTTTTTCTCGCGCTGCCGACGAATGCGGTTACCTTCATGGGCGCACGCTCCTTCGGTTATACGGGCATTTCTGCCGGACAGAAGGGAGTGTACCGTATTCAAACAGGTTGTCAATAAGAATTAGGGGGATGCGGATATGTGGCTGTTTCCGCCCGGCGGCGGCGTCCTGCCGGAGCGGCCCCGGAGAAGCTACGACCCGGCCTCCGCGGCGCTTCCGATCCTGAATTTCCGCACCATTCCCAGCAGCTCGTTGGCCTGGCCCGCCATCTCCTCGCTTGCGGACGCCGTCTCCTCCACCAGCGAGGCGTTCTGCTGCGTCATGGTGTCCAGCTCGGCGATGGCGGTGTTGATCTGGCCGATTCCCTGCTTCTGCTCCTGGCTCGCCACGCTGATTTCGGAGATAATCTGCGCCGAAACCGTTGCCGCCTGGGCGATTTCCGTAAGGGCGTTCCCGGTTTTGTTCACCATGGTGCTGCTCATGTCCACTTTCTCGATGGTGTCCCTGATGAGGTCTTCGATTTCCCTGGCGGCGCTCCGGGAGCGCTGGGCCAGGTTGCGCACCTCGCCGGCCACGACCGCGAATCCGCGGCCCTGCTCGCCGGCGCGCGCCGCTTCGACCGCGGCATTAAGCGCCAGCAGGTTGGTCTGGAAGGCGATCTCGTTGATCACCTCGATGATTCTGGCGACCTTGTTGCTCGATTCATTCATCTCGATGATGGAGGTAACCGCCTCGATGGCGATCCTGTTGCCATCCCTGGATTTATCCATGCCTTCGGTGGTCAGGTCGCGCGCGCGTGCGGCGTTCTCCGCGTTCCGGTTTATCGCGGCCATGGTTTCCTCGATGGTCGAGGCTATCTCTTCGAGGCTCGAAGCCTGTTCCACGGTGCGCTGGGACAGGTTCTGGTTCCCGCTTGAAATCTGGTTCACGGACTGGACAAGGCTCTGCGCCGAACCGACGACGCTCCCGATGAGCGCCGCAAGGCCCTCCGTGGCCCGGTTCAGCGCCTTCGCGAGATGCCCCATCTCGTCTCCGCGCGATTCATTGAGCCTCCCGGTGAAGTCCCCGTCGGCCAGCTTTCCGGCAAAGGCCATGATGCGCTTGATCGGCCCGGTAATGGACCGGGTAATGGGGAATATCAGGGCCGCGATGAGCGCGGCGGCCGCGACCAGTATGGCGGCAATTTTAAGCGTGAAATCCAGCACGGTCTCGCGGATATCTTCAATGTAGACCCCGGTGCCGATAATATAGCCCAGGGGATTGAACAGCTGCACGTATGAAATCTTGGGCACGATCCTGTCTTTCTCGTCCTTGTATTGCCACTGGTAATCGACGAAGCCTTTTCCGTAGCGCGTGCATAACGATACCATTTCAACAAACAGCTTTTTACCCGTGGGGTCGGCGTAATCATTGAGGTCTTTTCCCTCGAGCGCCTGGTTGAACGGGTGCATGATCATGCGCGGCGTCATGTCATTGATCCAGAGGTAGTCCTTGCCCTCGGGGCCGTACTTCATGCTCCTGATGCGCTCCCTGATCCGCTTCTCCATCTCCTCTCTGTCGACAAGGCCTTTTTCGTAATCGTTGTAGATGCTGGAGCAATAGCCGGTCGCAATGGCCACAATGCCCTTCAGTGTCTCCTTTCGCTCGTTGATGATTTTCCGCTCCAGGGTCGGAATGATGAAAAACGCGATGGTCAGGGTGAAGATGAGGACCGCCGCGAGCAGGACACCGAAGATCTTGTATGATATCGATATGTTTTTCCATGACAGTTTCATCAGCGCGCCTCCTTGCAGGCCGCGTACCATGGGGTCTGCCGCATGTATCGATCGCGTTTTCTTGACCCTCTGCCGTTACTCAGCCCATCCTCATTAATATTACATAGTTGTGGATCGATAAGACAATAGTCATAATAACGACTTTGTTTATATTTTATTGAAATTTATTGGAGATGCGGACTTCCGAATCGATTATGATGAACATTCCTGATCTCAATGTAAGGGTTTTTCGCACTGTCGACCACTACGTTTGCCTTCATGGCCGCATGCTTCTCCGACACTGGTGCCGGTCAGCACTCGATCATTTGCATTCAGCTCATACACCGGTAAAACGCAGTTGTTAAAAAAATATGACTGATTCCCGATTTCCGTTTCACCGGTATCTTAAACGGAAAAATCCGCCTTTCGGCGGAATTTTCTCATTAACTATTCACTATTAACTATTCGCTATTCACTGCTTTTATTCCGCCCCATCCCAGCAGTAGGTGCAGACCTTTTCTTTTGGCAGGCCGATGGCCTCGATCAGGTCCTCGAGCTTCTGGTACTGGAGGGTCGAGAGCCCCAGGCGGAGGCGGATCCTCTCGACCATTGCGGTGTAGCGCTCCCCGCGGCCGGACGCGTATTCTCCGAGGTGCGCCTCCTCGGTGCCTTCCAGCTCCTTGATGGCCAGGCGGCCGGCCAGGTCGAGCGCGGACCGGGAGCGCGAGAAGTTCAGGAACTTGCACCCGTACACGAGCGGCGGGCAGGCCGGCCGCATGTGCACTTCCCGCGCCCCGTAGTCGTAGAGGCGCTGGATCGTGTCCTTCAGCTGCGTGCCGCGCACGATGGAGTCGTCGCAGAACAGGATGCTTCGCCCGTGGATCAGCTCCCGTACCGGGATCAGCTTCATGCGCGCAACCAGGTCCCGGATGGTCTGGTCCTGGGGCATGAAGCTCCGTGGCCAGGTGGGCGTGTATTTCACGAACGGGCGCTGGTACGGCACCTTCGACTCGTTCGCGTAGCCGATGGCGTGGGCCACGCCGGAGTCGGGAATGCCGGCGACCACGTCGACCCTGGTCTTGTCGTTG
>JAKJGD010000061.1 GCA_022704585.1 Spirochaetota bacterium
TGAGATCATCGGTCTCATGGCCCGCGCCGGTTTCCGGGAGCTGAATATCTCACTCATGAGCCATTCCCCGGACCTGCAGCAGCGGCACGGGAGGCCGTTCAGCTCGGACCGGTTCGCAGTCGTGGCACGGGCCGCGCGCAGGCGCGGCATGAAGGTGCGGGCCTACTTCATCCTCGGGCTCCCCGGCCAGACAGCGGAGGAGGTTCTGGACACGACCGGCTTCCTCCGGGGGCTGGGGGCGGCGGTATTCCCCTCGGTCTACTACAACGTGTGCTCTCCGCAAGAGCAGTGGCTCATGCAGCGGTCATCGGCATTTTTCAATGAGACGGAGGATCTGTCAAGGGAGGACCTGGTCAGGCTGTTCAACGAGTGCTCGGGGGGATGGCGTTAATACGCCGGCCGGGCGGCCGGGCGCATCTCTATTTTTCAGCACTTCCCTGGGTCAAAAATTTTTCTTGCAATATTGCATCTAATAGACAAGATTATCATTCCCGGAACGCACTAATACAGCACCCACGCCATCACATCATGCGTGCCGGAACGAACTTTGTATAACCAGAGGGATCATGACGCTGGAAAACTATTTATTCGCACTCGGATTAACCGTTCTTGCCGGATTATCAACCGGCATAGGCAGTATCATGGCTTTTTTCTCGAAAAAGTTTAACCCAAATTTTTTATGCGGCGCGCTCGGTTTTTCAGCGGGGGTCATGTTATATGTATCATTTGTTGAAATATTTGCAAAAGCACAGCGTTCTTTAAACGTGGCGCTCGGTGACAAAATGGGATACTGGATTACGGTCATGGCCTTCTTTGGAGGAATTGCCATGGCAGCATTGATTGACAGGCTTGTTCCGTCGTTTGAAAACCCCCATGAAATAAAAAATATCGATATTCATAATTTAGATGAAAAAAGGGACAGCAATAAGCTTTTCAGAATTGGATTGTTTTCCGCAATCGCCATAGCGATTCATAATTTTCCGGAGGGATTGGCCACCTTCATGGGCGCTTTACACGACACGACGCTCGGAATCGGCATTGCGGTTGCAATAGCCATCCACAATATTCCGGAAGGTATTGCTGTTTCAGTACCGATCTATTATTCCTCAAAAAACAAAAAAAAGGCGTTCCTGCTCTCTTTTCTTTCCGGCCTTGCGGAGCCCCTCGGAGCGATAACAGGTTTCTTCATATTAAGTGCTTTTTTCAACAATACTACTTTCGGGATAATTTTCGCCGGGGTTGCCGGGATAATGGTTTATATTTCGCTTGATGAATTATTGCCCACCGCCGAGGAATACGGCAAGCATCATATTGCCATAGGTGGCTTGATAGCGGGAATGGTTGTTATGGCTATTACCCTGCTCCTTTTTTCATACCAGTAATTCACTACTGTGCGTATGACGGAACGCTGCCCTTAATGTGACGGTCGCGCCTGTCAGTCCGGTTGAGGTACAATAGTATGCAACATTCTAATATTTTAAAACATGAGCACTACAGGCAACAATCCATCTTCCATGTACTGTGAAACATGCGTTAATTCACAGCTGCAAAAAGTCAGGACTCCACGATGGTTCATCGCCATATCCATCCTGCTCCTGGGCATCCCGTACCTGGTAAAACGCGAAACGTTCATGTGCCCCAAGTGCGAACGGACGTATTTCCGGGAACCTGAAAGATTCGACTGGTCCGGCCGCCTGCAGGCGATCGTTATCATTGTCATCCTGTTTTCGATTCTTATCCTGGTCGAGCTCCTGCTCAGCAGGCTCTTCAACCATTGAGGCTGGCACACACCGGTTCGTACCAACATGCAGCGGACACGCATTATATAAGCCATCGGATCATTCATTATAAATACAATAATACAGGGAGGATCACATGACAGACCAGGTTAACGGGAAAAATATTATCGAAGATTTCAAAAAGCGAAGGATGAAACAGATCATCGTCGCGGTCCCCATGGTCATCTGTATGATACTGGTGCTGGTTATCAGCGAGAATACGGGTTTTTCTTTCGCCGGCATATCGAGCCTTCATATTCTGGTCGGTATGATCGTATTATTTCTCGCCGCTTTTGCATTTTCGATAAAAAACTGGAGATGCCCGGCGTGTAACAGGTACTTAGGTAAAGGAATAAACCCTAAATTCTGTCCTAAATGCGGTGCCAGGCTTCAATGATGGCATGCTTTTATTAATAACCGGGGCGCAACTTTGCTCCGCTCCCATATTTTTTTTTACTTGAAATTTTGCTAACTGCTGTTTTAGTATTCCGAAAAGCGGCGGCAATCTTCCGCGCGCGTTCTATATGCCAGGCACCTGTCCAGGGCTTTTCATGTTATAGGGGGGCATTAAAACCCCGGATGCCTGTTCTCGAAAAACCATTGTATACAATGGGCCCAAACTGAAAATGAGCACTTTTCCTGGTATTTTGGTCCCATATTGTGTGTTTATACCCCCTTTTGTGAATCATAACACCAGTGATAGAGCCTTATATCTAATGATTTACATTATATAATACAATGGGGAGTGTTAAAATGAAAAAAGCGAAGTCCGTAAAAAAAGCCAAACCGAAGAAAAAAGCTGCCCCGAAGCGTAAAGCCGCGGCAAAACCGAAAGCAGCCAAAAAGAAGGTAGCGGCAAAGAAAAAAGTCACGGCTAAGAAAAAAACCACGGCCAAAGTCCGTAAACCGGTCGCAAAAAAAGTTAAAAAAGCCGGCAGACCGGCCAAGGTCAAAGCCGCAGCGAAAAAACCCGTGTCCACGACTCCCATGACCGATCTCATACTGGAGCGCATGAGGATAATCGACGGGAAAAAGAAATAAATTTCCGCGACAGTACAATGATCACTGCAAGGCCCCTGCATTCGGGCTAACCCGGGCAGGGGCCAGGTGTGACCGGCGGAGGTTAATACAGGCCTCCTGCCGGCTTTTGGCCCGGTCCGTACCCGGAAAGCATCCGGTCCCATCCCCGATCCGGGCTTCGCATGGTTTCCGGAAAAAAAGGTTGTCCTCTGACCGGGATTAAAAATCATCCCATTAATTACTGCTTTACACACGTCCCGCCATGGCGCTGTTCGCTGTCAGGGAGATTCTTTGCGCGAAACCGAAGGGTCTGCGGTATAATTAATTGTCTGAAAAAATGACGAATTTTATTGCCGCCGCTTTCCGGACAGACTATATTTAACGGAATGCGTTGGCAGCTATAATCTTGGCTCTCATGTGACAGGAATTGAATATGCGGGATATTTTGATTATAAACAAGTTTAAAAAGACTTCCTTCGCCCTGGCCTGTTCCCTGGCTGCCGTATTGCTGGCATCCTCCGGGTGCGCGAAAAAGCTTGAGCAGGGCGACCCCGGCCCGGTGCTGGCCCTGCTCAGGTGCGCCGGCACGTGCAGCGCGGCAACGGTCAATACGGATTTTTCCGCGCCGGTAAAAGTCACCATAAGCGGCTACACCGGCGCGCATGCCATGGAGCCGTTCATCACCCGGGACGGAAATTACCTCTTCTTCAACAGTCTCAACGACGGCATCGACACCTCTTTATATTACGCTGCAAAGGGAGCAGACGATGTCACATTTGATTTCGTCGATGAAATCGGCAACGTAAACGGCGGCCCCGGGAACCACCTCGATGCGGTCGCGAGCATGGATAATTCCGACAAGTTTTATTATATCTCGGTGCGCAACTGGCCGGATGAGATCCGCAATGTTTACACCGGGACCTTCAGTGAAGCCACGGGCGTGGGGAACGGGCTCGTCAATCTTGACGGGGACTTCTACATTGACAGGCCCGGCTGGATCATCATGGACGGAGAAATAAGCCCCGACGGCCTGCATTATTATTTCGTGAACGCGCATTTTTCCGGCGGCGCGGTCCCGGACAGGTCCGATATCGGCATCGCGGAGTATGCTTCGGCAAACACCTTCAACAGGATCGCCAACAATGACGCCATCATGGCGGCGGTCAACACGACGCGCTGCCTCGAGTACGCGCCGTCGATCAGCGCCGACGGGCTGGAGCTTTTCTTCACGCGCCTGGACCTGTGCGCGGTGACCTCGGAGATACTGGTATCGACGCGGGCCACCACCGCCGATCCCTTCGGCGAGCCGGCGCGCATCGGCGCGATATCCGGCTTCGTGGAGGCGCCGTCGATCTCGTCTGACGGGAAGAAACTCTACTATCACATGAACGACGGCGGCGCATACACCATATACCTGGTCACGCGCCTATGACCGCGCGCATGCTGAATATCGCCGCGGTCCTGCTCATCACTGCCTCGGCCCTGCCCGCGCCCGGTGCAGCCGATGACGCGGACGCGGGGACCGCGGGCCGCGAGGACGGCGCGCGCGTGAGCATCGGCGTGTCGCTCGATTACGCATGGTGGAACCCGGTCTGGGGAACGGTCAGCCAGGCGGGCGACATGCTCATCTACGCGCTGATCAACCGGGGCGGCCCCTACATCAAGCTCGAGGACCGCTCCCGCGCCTACGAAGTCCGCCCCGCGCCGCTCTTCGGAATCAGCTGCGATGCCCGAATCGCGCGGGGCTGGGGCCTGTCCGCCTCCGCGGGCGCGGGAACGTACCGCGACTCATCGGTCATGGTCGCGTCCATTACGACAAACCCGTTCTCGCCGTCGGAATACATGCGGTACCGGATCGATACCGTGAACTTCGGCGGATCGCTCCTCGCGACGTACCGCCCCGCGGAGTGGGCCATGCTTACTTTAGGGCCGGTATACCAGGGCTGCGTGCTCAGGGAACGGAACTCCAGCTATCTCTCGACCCAGTCCGGGAAGGAAACCATACACAATGCCGGGATCAGCGCCGGCGCCTCTTTTGACGTGCGCCTTGCCGGCGATCTTTTTCTTAAGCCGTCTGTCTCGTTCCTGTATCTCTACGGAACGGTGACGGGCAACCCGGCCATCAGCAGCCGGAGGCATTCCCACGCGCTGGGCGGCGCCGCGAACATGATGCTCGCGTATTTTATCAGGAAGATACGCGTCACCTTCGCGCTCGGGTTCAGCTGCCAGGCGCTCCGCTACCTCGAAGTGACCAACACGGATTACCTGAACCGGTGGGACAGCCGGTACGGCCTGACCGAGTCGATCACCTATACGTTTTAATCCTTTCAAACGGACCGCACGGGCAGCCGCCCGGCCCCGGGGAACGAAAAACGGGCCGATTGTCTCCAATCGGCCCGTGGCGTTTACCGGTTATGGGCATTCCCCGCGCGCGCCCTTCCGGAGGACGGGGGGCGATGTAACGTGGAGCGCCCTGCGTGCGCGGAGCATCAGAACACGATGTCCAGCACCTCGTCGAAATAACTCACAAAGTGCACCTTCAGGCCTTTCACAATGTACTTCGGGAGCTCTTCGAAATCCTTCTTGTTCTCGAAGGGGAAGATCAGCGTCTTCACCCCCATCCGCTTGGCGGCTATGGTCTTCTCCTTCACCCCGCCGATGGGAAGCACCTTGCCGGTAATCGTGATCTCGCCGGTCATGGCTATGTGGAGCTTTATCGGCCTGTTCTTCGCCAGGGAGTAGAGCGCCGTGGCCATGGTGATGCCGGCAGAAGGGCCGTCCTTGGGTGTGGCTCCGGCGGGCACGTGGAGATGTATCATGTTATCGTTGAAGAAGTTCTCGCCGATGCCGTAGTCCCGCACGCGCGAGCTCACATAGGTGTAGGCGATCTCCGCCGACTCCTTCATGACGTCGCCCAGCTGGCCCGTCTGCTTGAAGCCCTTCGCCTTGGCCGGCACAGCGGTCGCCTCGATGTAGAGAGTCGCGCCGCCCATGCTCGTCCAGGCAAGGCCCATGACCACGCCGGCCATCCTCTTGTCGTACGGCGACTCGTCGGTAAAGCGCGGGTTGCCCAGGTAATCGGGGAGGCTCTTCGTGTTGACCTTTATTCTCTTCTTCTCGCCCTCGGCGAACCTCCGGGTGGATTTCCGCATGATCCTCTTGATGTTGTTTTCCAGGCTGCGCACGCCCGCTTCGCGCGCGTAACCGTTGATGATCATGCGCAGGCCCTGCTTGTCGATGTCGACGTCGCCCTTCTGCAGGCCGTGCTCCTTCAACTGCTTGGGGATCAGGTAGCGCTTCGCGATCTGCACTTTCTCCTCGAGGATGTAGCCGGAGAGCTTCATGACCTCCATCCGGTCCAGGAGCGGCGACGGGATCGTGTCCATCTGGTTCGCCGTCGCGATAAAAAGTATGTTTGAGAGGTCGAACCTGAGGTCGATGTAGTGGTCCAGGAAGTTCGAGTTCTGCTCCGGGTCAAGCACCTCGAGCAGCGCGGACGCCGGGTCGCCCTGGAAGCTCGCGCCGATCTTGTCGATCTCGTCAAGCATGATGACCGGGTTGGCGACGCCGACCGTCTTCAGGCTCTGGATGATCTTGCCGGGCATGGCGCCGATGTAGGTGCGGCGGTGCCCCTTGATCTCGGCCTCGTCCCGCATGCCGCCCAGCGAGAAGCGGAAAAACTTGCGGTTGAGCGCCTCGGCCACGGACTTGCCGATCGAGGTCTTGCCGACCCCGGGCGGGCCGATGAAGCAGATGATGGAGCCGGTGATGCTCCCCCTCATCTTGCCCGCGCTGATAAATTCCAGTATCCGGTCCTTGATGTCGTCAAGCCCGTAGTGGTCCCGGTCGAGTATCTTCTTCGCCTTCTTGATGTCGTAGTTGTCCTTCGAGTACACGCCCCAGGGGAGAGTCGTGATCCAGTCAAGGTAGTTGCGCGCGACCCCGTACTCGGCTGAGTGCGGCTCGAGGAGCTTGAGCTTGTTCATCTCCTCGTCGACCTTTTTGGCCGCCTCTTCCGAAAGGGTGAGCTTCTTGAGCCGCTCTTCGAACTGCTCCAGCTCCGTGGTCTTCTCGTCCTTCTCCAGGCCGAGCTCCTTTTTGATCTCCTTGAGCTGCTCGCGGAGGAAAAACTCCTTTTGCTGTTTCGAGATGCGCTGCTCGATCTGCTTGGTTATCTTGTCCTGTAGTTTCGAAAGCTCGATCTCCTTTTTCATGAGCACGAGCACCTTCTCCACGCGCTTCCGCACGTCAAATGTCTCGAGGATGTCCTGCACCTCGGCGGAGTCGGCGGAGGTCATCGATGCGACGAAATCGGCAAGCTTGCCGGGATCCTCGATCGTGAAGCGGTTCAGGAAAAGCTTCAGCTCCTCCTGGAAAAGCGAGTTCGACTTGATCAGCTCCTTCACCGAGGATATAATCGCCTTTGAATAGGCCTTCATGACCTCGGCGCCGGCCTGCTCCTCCTCGTAATAATGATCCACCTGCCACTGAATGACCGGCGATTCCTGGACTACCTTCTTCTGCGTGAACCGGCCCAGGGCGTTTATCATCATCTGTATCGTCTTCTCGTCGATCGGGGTGACCCGGAGCACCTTGACGGCGACGCCCACGGTATACAGGTCCTCGGTATGCGGGATGCCCTCGCGCTGCTCCCTGGCCAGGACCACGCCGCCGATCTTGTTCTCCGACTCGAGGATCTTGTTGGCCGTATCGATCATGAAATCCCCGGTCAGGACGATCGGTATCATCATGCCGGGGAATATCGGCCGGTGCGAGATAGGGATGATATTGACTATATCCGGAAGGATGTCCTTCGCGACAATAAGCTGGTTGGTTTCACCGGGATCTCCGCCGTTTTTACCGTTTGAGTTGTTTGTACTGTCCATCAATTACCACCCGCCGTAAAATCATGGCACCACGCGCCGCGGCGATCGAACACGCTGCGGCAGGGCCATATTACACCATATCGTAAATGTTTTATTTGTCAATACTATTAGGGCCCGGATCAGCGGTCACTGCCCGGGCTGTGCCGGCTAGTTGCCGGCCCCGGATTTCAGGGTATCAAGCCCGGTCAAAAGGTACTTTTCCACGCTCCATTTATCCACGCCGTACACGTAGGGGTTCTCCGATGTCGTCGCGATATACTGCTCGCCCTTTTTGAAAAGCGTCAGGATAATTTCTTTCTGATAGGCCTTTATCTGGAGCATGCAGAGTCGCTGGGGCAGGACCTCTTTCTTGATGTCCGGGAACGAGGTTGCCCTGAGCGGATCAATTCCCTGAAGGAGGGAGTTGACCCTGGCCGTATCAAGAACAACATCGGGAAAGGCGCGGCAGACCCAGCGCTCGCTGCCGGGTTTCGGCGCGGCCTCACCGGCTTTTTTCTTCCCTTCTGTATCTTGCTTCGGAGCGGCCTCCTTCGAAAACACGAATTCCCTTCCCAGGTAATTCACGGTAAAGCCAGAGACGGCAGCAGGACTGATCTTGAGCACCTCCCGGTCCCGGAAGTCGTCCTGCGTCCTGTTTATCACGATATCAAACGTACCCTCCGCCAGGTATATCTCCGGCCGGTTGTCTATCTTCACGAAGGTATGCTGGCTCGTGGAG
>JAKJGD010000062.1 GCA_022704585.1 Spirochaetota bacterium
CGAGGTGCAGCGCATTCTCAGTATGGTGGATTCGGTCCTCCTCGTCGTGGACGCGTTCGAGGGCACCATGCCGCAGACCAAATACGTGCTCAAGAAATCGCTGGCCGTCGGCCACAAGCCGATCGTCGTGGTGAACAAGATCGACCGGCCGAACAGCAGGCCGGAAGAGGTCGTGGACATGATATTCGACCTCTTCATAGAGCTCAACGCGACCGACGAGCAGCTCGATTTCCCCGTCATTTTCGCGTCAGCGAAGAACGGTGATTCGCACTACAAGCTCTACGACGAGCATACCGACATGGTGCCGCTCTTCGACACCATTATCAAGCACGTCGGCGAGCCGGGGGGCGACCGGGGGCTTGACCCGCAGTACCTGGTGTCGGCGGTGGGATACGACAATTACATAGGCAAGATCGGAACGGGAAAGATCCACAACGGTGTGCTCCGTGCCGGCGACGAGATTATGCTCCTCAAGCAGAAGGGTGAGCCGATCAAGGGTAAAATAACCAAGCTCTTCGAGTACCGGGGGCTCAAGAAAGCGGAGATCCGGGAAGCATACGCCGGGGACATCGTCGCCGTCGCCGGCTTTGACAGGATAGACCTCGGGGACACGCTTGCGGGCGGAGACAACCCGGTGGCGCTGCCGGCGATACAGATCGACGAGCCGACTATCGCGATTACGTTCCAGATAAACGATTCGCCTTTCCTTGGAAAGGAAGGAAAGTATGTCACGTCGCGCCACGTGTGGGAGCGGCTTGAGAAAGAGCTCGAGACCAACGTGAGCCTGGTCATCGAGCGCGCGGGCAACAAGGACTCGTTCACGGTAAAGGGCCGCGGCGAGCTGCAGCTCTCGATCCTGATCGAGAACATGCGGCGGGAAGGATACGAGTTCCAGGTGTCGCGGCCGCAGGTCATATACAAGGAGATCAACGGCGCCAGGCATGAGCCGATGGAAATGGCCATCATCGACGTGGACGAGGAGTACTCCGGCGTCGTCATAGAAAAGCTGGGCAAGCGGAGGGCGGAGCTGCTCAGCATGACGCAGGGCGTCGACGGGTACACGCGCCTCGAGATGAAGGTGCCGTCGCGCGGCCTTATCGGCTTCCGCGGCGAATTTTTAACGGATACTCGGGGCACCGGTATAATGAACCAGTGCTTCGAGGGCTACGAGCCGCACAAGGGCGCCCTCCCTTCGAGGAACAGGGGCGTCCTGATCGCCATGGAAGCGGGCACCTCGAACGCCTTCGCGCTGGACAACCTGCAGGAGCGCGGAACCCTGTTCATCGGTTCCGGCGTGCCCGTGTACGAGGGCATGATCATCGGCGAGAACAGCCGCGAGAACGACATGGAAGTAAACCCCTGCAAGACCAAGAAGCTTACCAACATGCGGGCCTCTGGCTCGGACGAAGCGATACGACTCACGCCGCCGCGCCTGTTTTCGCTCGAGCAGGCAATCGCATATATTGAAGACGACGAACTGCTGGAGATCACGCCGAAAAGCATCCGGATGAGAAAGCGCGTTCTCAATGCGCTTGACCGCAAGAGGGGACAAAAGTACGCGGTGTAGGGCGCACGCTACTCGTACCGAAGCGCCTCTATCGGATGCAGGCGGGACGCCTGTACCGCGGGCCACAGGCCGAAGACGACGCCGATTAATATCGAGAAAAAGGTCGAGAGCAAAACTGCAGAGAGAGATATCCGCACGGTCCAGTCTGCCATAAAAGAAATCAACGCCGAGATACCCGAGCCCAGGAGTATGCCCGCGACCCCCCCGGAAAGGGTAAGGATAGCCGCTTCTATAAGAAACTGGATGAGGATGTCCTTCCGGCGTGCCCCGATCGCCTTCCTGAGCCCGATCTCCTTTATGCGCTCCTTGACGGATACAAGCATGATGTTCATGATGCCGATCCCGCCCACGAAAAGCGATATTGCCGCGACGATGCCGAGGAGAAGGCTCATCGTTTTCGTCGTGCTCGTTATCATATCGCGAATCTCGGCCATGTCCCGGATCTCGAATGAATCACTGTCCGTGACCGGATCAAGCCGCTGTCTCTTGTTTATGAGGTCGGTCATCGAAGCGATGGCCTGGTCGATAATTGTATCGTTCTTCACTTGGACATCGATGGAATCGAGAAATTCTTTTCCAAGAATCCGGTACATGGCGGTGGTTACCGGGACGACCACCATGTCGTCCTGGTCGTGCATGAAAGACATGCCTTTCACCGGGAGGACGCCGATTATCCTGAAATTGATACGGTTGACTTTAATGGTCCGGCCGACCGGGTCCTCCCCCCCGAAAAGCTCCCTGACGGGGGTTGCACCGATAACAGCGACCTTTGCCCGGGAACGGAGTTCATCATCGGTAAAGAATCGTCCCATGATAGGCACTGCCGCGCGCATGTACGGAAAATTAACGCCCGTACCCCAGAGTTGCGTATTCCAGTTTTTGTTGTTGAATACGATCTGGGCCCTGCCGGTTACAGATTCCGATACGAGCTTTACCTCGGGAAGGCGGGAAATAGCCTTGCTGTCCTTGAGGGTGAATCGGACGAACTTGCCGGATTCCATGGCAATGCTCATCTGTTTACGGGAGCCGGGCCTGATTGAAACAAGGTTGGAGCCCAGCGAGCTCATGCTTTGCTTGATCGACTCTTTCGCGCCCTCACCGATGGCTATCATGGAAATAACTGCCGCGACCCCGATCATTATCCCCAGCATGGAGAGCAGTGAGCGCATTTTATGGGAAAATATCGCGCCCAGCGCCTGCCTCAGGTAATCTATGAATTCGGCAGTACCCAGGTATGAATGCTTGCCCCCCAGAATCTCGTCGAGCGGCACTGCGGACTGCGGGGAAGGTCGTTTCCTGCCCCGTTTTTTTTCGTCGGAGATTATGACGCCATCGCGCATGCGTATGATCCGTCCCGCGTGCGCGGCTATCTCGTTTTCATGGGTCACCATGATGATCGTTATGCCGTCCGCGTTCAGTTTTTCAAGAAGGCCGATTATCTCCTCCTCGCTTTTCGTGTCAAGGTTGCCGGTCGGCTCGTCAGCGAAGAGTATCCGGGGATTGTTGACCATGGCGCGCGCTATGGCGACACGCTGCTGCTCGCCGCCCGACAGCTCGTTCGGGACATGCTCTTCACGATGAGAAAGCATGACGCGTTTGAGCTGCTCCAGCGCGGCCTGCCGATAGTTGCGCTTGCCTGCATAAACCAGGGGCAGGCCCGTGTTATCGACCGCCGTCATCCGGGGAAGGAGGTTGAACTGCTGGAAGACGAAGCCGGCGGTGGCGTTCCTGATAAGGGAAAGATCATCATCCGAGAGAGAGGATATATCGTTACCCATGAGATGATAAGAACCGGCATCAGGCTTATCAAGAAAACCGAGGATGTTGAGCATCGTCGATTTGCCGGATCCGGACGGCCCCATGATTGCAATGAATTCGCCCTCGTCAATGGTGAGGGATACATCGTTGAGGGCGTGCACCTTGATTGTGCCGGTGTCATATACTTTGGAAACGTTTTTTAACTCAATCATTGCCGGCCGTCATTTCGCTTTTTTACGTGAAGGCATGAACGGGTTGGTGCTGTTTTTAGCTTCCAGCTTCCGGGATGTATCAATCATGACCGCTACACGGTCTTTTTCGGTAATCCCGGAGAGGATCTCCGCATTCTGGTCGTCTGTTATCCCGATTTTCAACTCCCTTTTAACGGGAGTGCTTTTTTTATCTTTTACCAGCCATACGTAATTCGCCTGGCCATCCGTGTAGACCGCGTCAGCGGGAAGGAGGAGTACGTGGTCATCGGTCTTTTCAATAATGTTGACGTTGGACGTCATGCCTGACCGAAATACCGAAGGCACCGTATCCGGAATGACGTCGACCTCGTACATGGTTACATTGTTGACGGTTTTGGATTCGAACGATATCAACTCAACCCTGCCTTTCGTCTGAACATCAGGGTACGCATCAAGGTTTATGATGACGTCCTGGCCGACCATTACACGGCCGATGTCGGTTTCATCCACGTCAGCGCGCACGATGAGTCGGTCGGACAGTACCAGGATGGCCGTCGCCTCCGTTACGGACTGGCCGGGCTCGATCGAGCGGACGATTACGGTGCCGCTTATTGGCGCTATGATCGGAATGGGCTTGTAGGCCTGCTCCCAGTATTTCACCGATTGTGCTCCCTGTGCACGGGCAGCGTCGATGAGCGCCGCACGTTCCGTGGAGCTCATCCAGGCGAGGATCTGACCCGCGCGTACGGACTGGCCCTCGGTCACCAGTATCGATTCGACCCTTCCGTTGATGGCGGGCTTAATCTCGAGCCTGTTCCTGGGGAGTACCGTCCCGGTCGCAGAGATCGAGACGCTGATGGCCCCATAGTGGGGCGATATGATTTTTTCTATGGTCAGAGTGCTCTTGTTTTTGCCGCAGACAAGAAAAACCATTATTACAGAGATGCAAATAAGGATGGAGAAGATAATTGCGGATCGTTTTTTATTTATCATACGACAGTGTTTCTCCTTGCGCCTGTATCCATGCTGCTTCTGCAACGAGCTCGCTCGCGAGTGCATCAAGATAATATTTTTTAGCCAGGGCAAGCTCGTTTTCGATGATGATCCAGTTATCAAACTGGATCAGGCCGATTGAATATTGCGATTCAGCTATGCGGGAGCGCTCCTCGGCGGCTTCCACGAACTTGCGGCGTACTGCCGTCTGCCCGATGCTGTTCTGCCAGTCGTTCCACTTCTGCTCAAGGTCGAGCAGTACCTTTTCCCTTGTTGCCTGTTCATCGGCCTTGAGCTTGCGGACCTCCGATTCTGAAGCGCGGTAATTGAAGTAATTGCTCCCGCCGGTGAAGAGGGGCACTGAAACGTCCAGGCCGGCGGAAAGGTTTGTCCTGCCAGCCGGAAATGAGCTGTCCGATTTCCCGGCGCTTCCGGTCGCGCTGATGACCGGCGAGAACGCGGCAATTTTAGATTTTTTGCCATACTCGGAAGCTTCGCGCTGTTTCTCGGCCTGGAGGACGAGCGGATGAGTTTTCAACAGTACGTATAAATCGGGACGACCTGATGAAGCAATTTTCCCTGCGAGCTTTTCATCGGCCGAGACAGGGGCATATACCGGTACGCCCATCTGGCGGAGGAGCTCAAGCTGCGAGATCCGTAAACCGCGCTCCGCCTGCTGCAGTTCGAGCCGCGCCTGTGCGAGGTTGGCCTCCGCGTTCAAGACCGACCCCCTGTGCTCGCGGCCGGCCCGGTAACGCATTGTGACGAGGTCGAGATTCTTCTTCCACCTGCTGGCTATCTGCCGCAGAAGATCAATCGATTCCTGGGATTTCATGAGCCGGACATACGATGTTCTCAGGTCCAGCCTGACCTGTGACGACGATACCTGGTGCCGGTACTTCGACTGGTCGACAAGACTCTCCGCGGACTTGATGTCAAACACTGTTTTAAGCCCGTCGAAGATCATCTGCCTGCCGCTGATGCCGTATGAATAGGAATAGGAATCATCCCACTTCTTCTTCGTTGCTTCGTTTACCAGTATCTGGTTAACATTGGTCGAATATTTTTGCGTAGTCTGGTCCTGGCTCGTCTGGCGGGACACGGTTGCTCCCAGGTTCGCGCTGATCTGGGGCAGGTAACCGCTTATGGCCGAGCCTACTTTAGCCTTGCTCTGTATGATAAGCTCGCGGGAGGATTTCAGCTCCGGGTTCTTGTCCATCGTTATCGTCACGCACTCTTTCCAGGAAAGCTTCATCTCATCCGCATGTGCGTCACCAAGGATTGCCGGCGACAGAATGGCAGAAATTAAAACTGCGATAAGATATTGTTTGAAGTTGATTGTCCTATCATTATGATTCATCGAGCGTATGCCTGGCCTCCAGGTTATCCATAATTTTTGAAAGGGTCTTCTTGAATCTGGACATCTCCTGTTCCGATAAGTTACCGAAAGCCTTACGGTCAATTTCGGATACGATCGAGTTGAACGTTTCGATGTTTTTCTTCCCTTCATCCGTGAGGTATAGTTTGAACATGCGTCGGTCATCGGTTCCGGGCCGCCGCGCTATGAGCCTGTTTGCTTCGAGAATATCGAGTATACGGGTGACGGTGGGCCTGTCTTTAAGCGTCTTGCCGGCAAGGTCGCGCTGGCAAATGCCTTCGTGCTCGGCGACGGCATTCAGGACAACCCACTGGTCCGGGGTTATCGTATAGCCGCGGAACTTGAATGATCTCAGCATCTCGAGCCGCAGCCTCCCGGCGGTGTTGTTGAGCAGGAATCCGGCTGAATTTTCGAATATGCGGAATGTTAGCCTGGAGGCTTTTTCAAGCATCTCGATACCCTCATCGAGTGTGGGATGCGTGAAATCCGTTGAGGATTGTTCGGTTTTTCTCGGCATATCCATTCCAAATTAGTTGTTATAACAATAATTATAGTACTAATAGTTGTAAAAGTCAACAAAAAATCAGGCGCATCAGAAATAGAATTGAATTTTTTTCACCGAACCTGATACTGTGCAGCACATGTGTAGGACCCGGAATTACGGGGAGCGGTTCCATTAAATATATACAACAGGATTAATACCATGAAACTATCTGATGTTTCTGCACTGGTGACCGGCGGTGCCTCCGGACTCGGGGAAGCCGTAGTGAGGGCACTGGTAAAATCCGGAGGCAGGGTGACCATGCTCGACCTTACGGACGAGCGCGGGAAAAACCTCGAGAAGGAACTCGGCGGCAGCGTTTTATACTGCAGGGCTGACGTGTCATCAGAATCTGATGTTGCTGCTGGGATTGATGGCGCGATCGGACGGTTCGGAACAATCAATGCGGTCGTTAATGCGGCGGGCATCGCCCATGCCGGCAGGACCATCGGGAAAAAAGGACCGATGGAACTGCAGCAGTTCGAGCGCGCCCTGAGGATCAACCTCACCGGCACATTCAACGTCATCAGGCTTGCTGCGATGAAAATGTCGGAAAACATGCCGGGGGATGACGGTGAAAGGGGCGTCATCGTTAACACTGCGTCTGTCGCCGCCTTTGACGGACAGATCGGGCAGGCGGCCTATGCCGCTTCCAAGGCCGGCGTTGTCGGAATGACGCTACCGATCGCGCGCGAGCTGGCCGCGTATGGCATACGAAACGTCACTGTCGCGCCGGGCATATTCGATACGCCCATGATGGCCTCCTTTACCGATGAGGTGAGGTCTGCGCTCGGAAAGAGCGTACCGTTCCCGCAGCGCCTGGGGAGACCGGATGAATTCGCGTCATTGGTTTTGCACGTTATCGAGAATTCGATGCTCAACGGCGAGACAATCCGTCTTGACGGTGCTCTCAGGATGGCTCCGAAGTAAGCGATGTCTCAAACATTTACGGGAAAAACCATGACTGCCGGGCCTGAGGGCCGGCAGACGACCTTTTTTTACGGCTGGATGATCGTACTTGCCGCGTTCATCGCAAACTTCATGGGTGCCGGACTCGGGTTTTACATCTTCAACGCGTTTCTTGAACCTCTTACCCGGCTCCACGGATGGACAAGGACCGATATCAATCTTGGTCCCATGCTAGGGTATATCGTCAGCGTAATCGCGGGTCTCCTTTACGGAACCATCGTAACAAGGGTGGGCGCCCGCGCAATCATGTGCGCCAGCTCAATAGTAACAGCTCTCTCATTCTATTTCCTGGGTGTATCGGATAACCTTGCCCTGTTTTACCTGTTCTACATGCTCATGATGATGGGAATTGGCGGTATGAACGGTATTGTCTCCGCTACTGCAGTGAACAACTGGTTCATAGCAAAACGCGGCAGGGCAATGGGTATAGCCACGGCTGCAATTTCACTTTCGGGTGTCATCTTGACGCCGGCAGCGATGCTCATCCTCGAGGCTGGCGGCCTGGAAAGCGCATTTCTCGTGATCAGCCTGTGCATTGCCCTGGTTGCCCCGATTGTGTGGCTCCTTGTACGGAACAGGCCTGAGGACAAAGGGCTCCATCCCGACGGTATCATGCCGGTTACCGCGTGGAGCCGCACCGGCCGGGAAAACGGTCACGCATGTTTTCAGGCTCCCTCTCACTGGACAATTGCCATGTCCGCGCGGAGCGGGAATTTCTGGAAGATCGGGATAGCGTACGGTTTGAGCATGGCTTCGGTTCTGGGCGTCATGTACCAGCTTAAACCGCGTTTCAGCGACATCGGTTTTGACACCGGCAGCGCCGTGGCACTCATGGCGGGAACGGCACTCGCGGGGGCGGTCGGCAAATATGCATGGGCGCACCTGTGCGATCACTTCAAGGCTAAAGACGTGGCCGCGATA
>JAKJGD010000063.1 GCA_022704585.1 Spirochaetota bacterium
TCGACCGGGACCAGCGGAAAGCGCTCCATGAAGGCGCGGGCGAACAGGCCCGATCCGGATTTCCGCGCGTTCCCTTTTTCGTCGTAGACCTTGACCCGCTCCATGCCGCTTGAGGGCGAGTCGCTTTTGAATATGAAGCCGCAGAGGTCCTCGGCCGCGAGGGCGAGAAGCCTGTCCGCGATCCAGCGTTCCATCCGCGCCGTCAGGTCTTTCCCCGACTCCTGCGTCACAAGCCGCGGGGAAGCCGGGTTGCCGACCAGGCGCATTGCCTCGCGCGGAGTGCCGAGCCCGGCCTCGGATTCCGGGCACACGGGCACGTAGTCGAAAAACGCGCCCAGCGTACCGGTCAGGTATGGGTCGTGCTTGTGTCCGCCGTCATATCGCACCGGTTTCCCCAGGAGGCAGGAGCTTATTCCGACGCGAATTTTTTTCATCACATTCATGGCTTTAATAATACACTATAATAACTAAAAAGCAATTACATTCGCGCTGCCGCGGACATTTTTCCGGAATCCCGGCCTTGCCGATTCCCTTAAAATATTTCTTTACAATATCGACATTTCAGGTAGAATTCCGGTAAGCCGGGGAAAAGCGCCTGCAGCGGCCTACGCCGCGCGATACAATTCACCGAAAGGGGGGGGCCATGCCGAAGAAAAAAACCGGAAGAGACAAACTCACAACTACGACAAATCCGCACGAAGGGCGGGACGTCGAGTCGCTGAAACAATCCTATATCCATCACCTGGAATATTCCCTCGCGAAGGACGAGTTCTCCGCGACCATCCACGACAAATACAAGAGCGTCGCCCTCCTCGCACGGGATCGCCTGGTCGAGCGGTGGATAGAGACGCAACAGGCCTATTACCGGGACGACGCCAAGCGGGTCTATTACCTGTCGCTGGAGTTCCTCATGGGAAGGACCCTGGGGAACAGCCTCATGAACGCCGGCCTGTATGATAACACTCACCGCGCGCTCATGGAGCTCGGATACGACCTTGAAGAGCTGCGCGAGGCGGAGTGGGACGCGGGACTGGGGAACGGCGGCCTGGGCCGCCTGGCGGCCTGCTTCCTTGACTCGATGGCGACGCTGGGGCTTCCGGCATACGGCTACGGCGTCCGCTACGACTACGGCATCTTCCGCCAGCACGTCCGCGACGGCTACCAGGTCGAGGAACCCGACAATTGGCTCCGCTACGGAAACCCCTGGGAATTCGAGAGGCCGGAATACCTCTACCCGGTCAAATTCTACGGCGGTGTAAAACAGTACACCGATACAGCGGGCACATTTCACAGCGACTGGATCGACGCTGACGAGATCATGGCAATGGCCTATGACACGCCCATACCCGGCTGGGGAAACGAGACCGTCAATACCATGCGCCTCTGGGCCGCCAAGGCAACGCGCGATTTCAATTTCGATTATTTCAACCATGGCGATTATCACCGCGCGGTGGAGGACAAGTCCCGCTCGGAGATCATCTCGAAGGTGCTCTACCCGAACGACAACGCGTCCCAGGGCAAGGAGCTCCGGCTCAAGCAGGAATACTTCTTCGTGTCCGCCACGCTCCAGGACATTGTCCGCCGGTACCGGAAATACCACGACTCGTTCGATCTCTTCCCCGAGAAGGTGGCCATCCAGCTCAACGACACGCACCCGGCCATCGCGATACCGGAGCTCATACGCTTGCTCGTCGATTGCGAGGGGCTCGGCTGGGAAAAGGCCTGGGAGATCACGGTGAAGACCTTCGGCTACACCAACCACACGATACTCCCCGAGGCCCTGGAAACGTGGGCGGTGGAACTGGTGGAGCGGCTCCTTCCCCGCCACATACAGATCATCTACGAGATCAACCGCCGCCTGATCGACGCGGTCCGCGCGGCCTGCCCCGGCGACGAGGCCAGGGTGCAGCGCATGTCCATCATCGAGGAGGGGCCGGAGCGCCGGGTGCGCATGGCGCACATGGCGATCGCGGGGAGCCACTCGGTCAACGGCGTGGCCGCGATCCACTCTGACATCCTGAAGAACCGGGTCTTCCGTGATTTCTACGAGCTCTGGCCGGAGCGCTTCAACAACAAGACCAACGGCATCACGCAGCGCCGGTGGCTCAGGCTTTGCAACCGGGGGCTTTCCTCGCTCATCTCGTCGCGCATCGGCGACACATGGGTGACCGACCTGTTCGAGCTGAAGAAGCTCGCGCCACTGGCGGACGACGCCTCGTTCCGGGAGGAATGGCGCGCGGTGAAACGCCGCAACAAGGAGCTGCTGGCCCGCTACATCATGGAGCGGAACAACATCGCGGTGGACGTCGACTCGATGTTCGACTGCCACGTCAAGCGCCTTCATGAATACAAGCGCCAGCTCCTGAACGTCCTCCATCTCATAACCCTGTACAACCGGATTATCGACGGGACCCTCAAGGCCGCGCCTCGCACCGCCATCTTCGCGGGCAAGTCCGCCCCCGGTTACCAGATGGCGAAGCTCATCATCAGGCTCATCAACGCGGTCGGCGATGCCGTCAACAACGACCCGCGCGCCAGGGGCCTCCTGAAAGTGGTCTTTCTCCGGAACTACTGCGTCTCCAACGCGGAAAAGATCATCCCCGCCGCGGACCTCTCGGAGCAGATATCGACCGCCGGGACCGAGGCCTCCGGCACCGGCAACATGAAGTTCGCGCTGAACGGCGCCCTCACCATCGGGACCCTGGACGGGGCGAACATCGAGATACGCGACGAGGTGGGCGCGGATAACATCTTCATTTTCGGACTGACGGCCGACGAGGTCGCGTCGCTGCGCCGTACCGGGTACGACCCCCGCCATTTTTACCGGGCGAACCAGGAGCTGCGCCGCGCGATCGACATGATAGAGAACGGTTTCTTCTCGCGCGACGACCCGGCCCTGTTCAGGCCGATCGTCGATTCACTTCTCGATAAAGGTGACCAGTACATGCTCCTCGCGGATTACGAGTCCTACATCCACTGCCAGGAGCGGGCGGGCGAGACTTTCCGGGACCAGGACTCATGGACGCGCATGTCGATCCTGAACGCCGCCGGCATGGGCAGGTTCTCGACCGACCGGACCATCAGGGAATACGCGGCCGAGATATGGGGCGCGCAACCGGTCACGGTCAGGCAGGGCGATTAAGGCGTGATGCGGATTAAAAAGCACCTGGCCATATGCTGCATTGTCACGGCCCTTATCCTGGGATACGGCTTAACCATAGAGCGGTACGCGCTGCGGATCAACACCTACCCGCTCCATTTCGAGAACCTGCCCGCGGCATTCAACGGGTACAGGATCCTCGTGATCACCGACCTCCATTACGGGCGCCTGATGTCAAAACCATGGGTCAGCGAGATTATTGAAAGGGCCAACAGGGCCGGCGCGGACTGTATCGTCTGCCTGGGCGATTACGTGAAAAAGAGGAACACGAAAGACGAGCTACGGGTTATATGGCCCATGCTGAAAACACTGAAGGCACCGGGCGGCGTCTTCTTCATCAACGGGAACCACGAGCACTGGGCCGACCATGCGCTCTCCCTGCGCCTGCTCGAAGAGAGCGGTTCATCGCTCAGGCACCGTCACGCGGTAATCAGGAAAGGGGGCGCAGCGGTGGCCCTTGCCGGGTGCGGCGATGCCCGGGGAGGCGATGAGCCGGGACTGGACGAGGCCCTGGACCGCGTCCCCGATGGGATGTTCACTATCCTGCTGGCCCACAACCCGGACGCCGCGGACCTGCCCCGAAAAAAACCGGTTGACCTGTTCCTGTGCGGCCACACGCACGGGGGCCAGATCGTTGTACCGGTGATCGATTACCCGGTCATGATACCGGTTGACAATAAACTATACGACAGCGGGTTGAAACATAACGCGCGGCGCGAGGCGGTTTTTATATCCAGGGGCATCGGCTGGGGCGTGGCGCCGGTGCGGCTGAACTGCACTCCCGAAATCGCAATTATCCAGCTGGTGAGCAAAAAAGGCTCGCGCCTGGCCAGGGCGGCCCGGTGAATGCCGTTTACGGCCGGGACACCACGTAAATGCTGAAAAATTCACCTTCCTTGCGGTGGTAATACAGCTTCTTTCCGTCATAGGAGAGCGACGGCGCTTCCACGAATAAGCCCTTCAGAACTCCGATGCACCGGGGAGCGCCGAACGGTCCGACGGCAGTAGTCCTCTTCGCCACCAGGATCGAAGGCATGCTCGAACCGTAACAAAAGCGCGTGAAGAACAGCTCCTTTCCGTCGGCGCTGATGCAGGGGGCGTAGTTAAGGCACCCGTCATTGTTGACACGGGCCATGATCTGTTCGGTATCGGCTTTCTTGTAGAACCGGTTATCACGCTCCGAACGGGTTGCGACCCCTATCCGCGCGGTCCTGGGATACGATCCCCCTGAGAAATACGCGTTTACGAAGTAGAGGTCCTCGCCGGTCGGGCTCACTTCAGCGTCCATGACGATCCAGCCTGGCTTCTCTATGTAAAAATCCCCGTCTACCGCGGAAGGAGCGGCAACTGCGCCATCGGAAAATATCCCGGTATACACGTTTTTATAACTCCAGGGATACGCGCGAGTCGAAATAAAATAATACTCTCCGTCATCATCCATGCTGGCCACCGCATCGCGGTGGGGCGGCGTTCCATTCACCCCGGTAATTTTATCCGCAAGCGTGAACGAAGTAGCACTCGCGCCGGTTGCATAATAAAGGCTGGTGTTATCACCGTCATTCAGACTGTTGAAAAAGAGATATAAACCGTCACGTGTTATGAACGGTTCCATCGCGTTACTATCATAGCCCGAGACATTCACTTTTTGCTGGTTCCCGAACTCCGTGTTTTCGACGTCGCATTGCTGCGGCGGAACGGAAACGAAATCACTCCCTTTCGCCTTCGTGCACCGCCAGTAGAAGAGTACCGCAAGGAACAGAAAAAAAGCCATGCACACCCGATAAAGCATTATCGGCTTCTGCGAATCATTCATACTCATTTGATCATCGACCTGCCTTGGGGGGCGGATTCCTGCCGCCATTTCTGTGTACAACCGACGGAATATACAAATATCGGCGGGCGGCGGCAACAAAATGTTGAATTTTTTTAATAATTTTTTTATTGCAATAACGCTTCCCCGGAGGTTTGATTGCTTTGATTTGCACAAAAACCCGGCTTTGATCATCATGGACAACATCACGGGCGGCAAACGGATCATCTCACTTGACGTGTTCCGCGGCTTCACGATTGCAGGCATGATACTGGTGAACAACCAGGGCGACTGGAGCTGCGTATATCCGGCGTTTGCCCACGCGCCATGGCACGGGTGGCTCGGCGCGGATTTCGTGTTCCCCTTCTTTCTCTTCATCCTGGGCGCGTCGCTCTATTTCTCGCTGACCGTGCGGATGGAGGCGGGAGTTGAACGGCCGCGGCTCGCGATGGGGATACTTCGCCGCAGCGCGGTCATTGTCATCCTGGGGCTCCTGCTGAACCTCGTTCCCTCGTTCGACCTCGCGTCCGTGCGCATACCGGGCGTGCTCCAGCGCATCGGCCTGTGCTATTGTTTTGCATCACTCCTGTTCCTGTACGCCGGCCGCCGTGCGCAGGTAACTATCACCCTTGCGGTGCTGGCTCTCTACACGTTCCTGCTCCTCTTCATTACACCGCAGGGCCCCGGCAGCGGCTCTCTCGAGCCCTGCTGCAATCTTCCCGGCTTCATTGACGGCATGCTGTTCCCGGGCCACACCTACGAGCATGCCCCGGTTCCCGGGTTTGACCCGGAAGGCCTGCTCTCCACCCTGCCGGCCATTGCCAGCGCCATGACCGGCGTGTTCGCCGCTGCCTGGTTACGGCCCGGCTCCCGCGCACGACAGGCGCTCCCCCTCGCCGGTATCGTCATGACAGCGGCAGGACTGGCTCTGGACCCACTTCTGCCTATAAATAAAAACCTCTGGACGCCTGCCTACGTCCTCTTCACCGGAGGCGCCGCCATGGTGCTCCTTTATTTTACAGGCCTCCTGTTCGACGGCGGGCGTTTTGGACGCGCCGCGGTCCCGTTCCTGGTTTTCGGAAGGAACGCGATCGCGGTCTATCTCCTGTCGTCTATAGCCGGCAGGGTCATGGTTTCCCTGTCCATCACGGTTAATGGCGCGGGCAAATCCGTGAAAGCGCTCATATACGAGTCCCTGTTCGCGCCCCTTGCCCCGCCCTGCGCCGCCTCCCTGCTCTACGCAGCCGCGTTCACCCTGGTCTGGCTCGGCATCATGTATCTTCCCTATCGCAAAAAGCTTTTCATCAGCATATAACCGCGCACATTTCCGCCGGACGCGCGGCGCCCGGTTCATATCGTATTGACAGGCCGCGACATCGTACGGCCCGGCATACATCGACGGGGCCTGCGCTAATGAAAAAGGATTTCGCCTCCGGCACAAGCGGGAAAACACGCAGCATCGGCTCAGGAAAATGCGGGGGAGAAAGCATGAACACACGGATAGTATGGAAATCGAACCAACGGCAAAGCCGTGCCCGCTGTCAATGCCAAAGAGGTATTGCGGCGCATGTCCTGTCCGGCCGAGCTGCACGGGTACGGGCACGCGCCGCGGCCGGGGATAAGATTACTGCATCACCCCGCAGGTAACCACCGAACGGGGATAGGCGCCGGTGCCATACGTAGAACCTGCGGTCAGAGCGCCCGTCGCCTGATCGATGGTAAGGAGACGTATGGTGTTGCTGTTGTAGTTTGCCACATATGCGAATTTACCGGACAGTTCGACCGTAACAGAATACGGGTTGATTGCGGAACCGACGCCAGTTCCTGCTGTTAGGGCGCCCGTGACCGGGTTGATCGTATAGACCGATACGCTGCTGCTGCCATAAAACGCCGCATACATGAACCTGCCTGACGGATCAACCGTGGCGGAATAAGGATTCCCTCCGGCTGATACGGCCGTCCCGGCCGTCAGCGCGCCGGTATCCGGATTGATCGTAAAGACCGATACGGTGTTGCTCGCAATATTTGCAACATATGCAAACTTGCCGGACGGGTCAACCGTGACTGAATTAGGATATGTACCGGTGCTGACGGCCGTTCCCGCGGTCAGGGCGCCGGTCGTCTGGTTTATTCTGTAGACCGATACAGTGTTGCTGCTATAATTTGTCACGTACACAAACCTGCCCGTAGGGTCAACGGCGACAGAAGATGGAGCGGATCCGGTGCTGGCAGCCGTCCCGGCCGTCAGCGCGCCGGTCGTCTGGTCAATCGTATAGACCGATACGTTGTTGCTGCCATAATTCGCCACATATGCGAATCTGCCGGACGGGTCAACCGCGACGGAATACGGATTAGTCCCGGCCGAAACGGCCGTCCCGGGCGTCAGCGCGCCGGTCGTTGCGTTAATCCGAAAAACCGATACATTGTTGTTATTATAATTTGCCGTATACGCAAACCTGCCAAAGGGGTCAACCGCAACGGAATACGGAGAATTCCCTGTTGCGACGGTCGTCCCCGAAGTAAGAGCGCCGGTCGTCGCGTTGATAGTGTAGACCGATACCGTGTTGCTGCCACTATTTGCCGCATACGCGAATTTGGGCACCCAGGTCAGCTCGGAGGTTCCCGTGGCACAGGAAAGGGAAACGGGCTGCTGCAGGGTGCACGAGATATAGGCCGGCGTCAGGGCGCCGGTGGACTGGTTGATCGAATAGGTCGATACCGTATTGTCATAATTATTGAGGACATACACGGCAAGTCCCGCCGGATCGACTTTAATTGACTGGGGGTTCGTTCCCGTGGCAACGGCGGTCCCCGCTGTCAGCGCGCCGGTCACCTGGTTGATCGTATACACCGATATCGTGTTGCTCCGAAAATTTGCCGCGTACAGGAACCTCCCGAAAGAATCAACGGCGAGAGAGCGGGGATTGTTGCCCGAGGCAACAGCGGTTCCGGCCGTCAGCGCGCCGGTCGACTGGTTGATCGTATACACCGATATCGTGTTGCTGACGGCATTTGCCACGTAGGCGAAACGGCCGGTCGGTGCGATCGCGATCGACTGCGGAGACGTGCCCGTATCCACGGTCGAAGACGCCGTGAGTGCACCCGTCGTCTGGTCGATCGAATACACCGACACGCTATGATCGCCGGTATTGGTCACATAGGCGAACCGTCCTGACAGGTCGATCGCGATCGAACCGGGGAGCACCCCCGACGCCACCGCGGCTCCGGGGGTCAACGCCCCGGTCGTCTGGTCGATCGTGAAGACGGATATGGTGCAACTGGCGTAATTCGCAGCATAGGCGAACCGGCCCGTCGGGTCAATCGTGATAGAATCG
>JAKJGD010000613.1 GCA_022704585.1 Spirochaetota bacterium
TACGCTGAAATACAACCCTTCTACCAGCTTCCCGAGGAGCCGCCGCCGCCGAAGCCGCCGCCCCCGCCGCTGAAGCCGCCACCCCCGCCAAAGCCGCCGCCCCCGCCGCGGGAGCCGCCCCCGCCCATCATGAAGAGGGTCATGAGGGTCGGGATTATCAGCCCGGCGAGAAAGCCGAGGGGGATGAGGGCCAGGATGAAAAGGTTGAAACCCATGCTGACCAGCCCTATGACCGGCGCGATCACCGCGCCGGCGGCCCCGCCCAGGAGCCTTTTTATCTTGCCGATGATGCCGATGAAGAAGAAGGCGAACAGGCCGGGTACCGCCATGCCGGAGAATTTATCCGCGTTTGCCATCTCCCGCGCGGGAGCGTCAACCGCGGAGTACTCCCCCTTCACGACCTGGATCATCGCGTCCACGCCGTCGGTGACGCCCTTGTCGTAATCACCGGCCCTGAACGAGGGCCGGATGATCTCGTCTGTGATCCTGCCGCTGCGGAGGTCGGTCAGCTTGCCCTCGAGTCCGTACCCCACCTCGATCCGCATCCTCCGGTCGTCCCGGGCGATCAGCAAAATCGCGCCGTTGTCGAGCTTCTTCTGCCCGATCTTCCAGGTCTCGGCGACCTTCATGGAATACTCCTCCAGCACTTCGCCCTCGAGGGACGGGACGGTGAGCACGACGATCTGCGTGGAATCGCTCGCTTCAAGCCCGGCGAGCCGCGACTCGAGGGCCGCGGCCGTCACCGGCTTGAGCATGTTCGCGTAGTCGTTGACGCGCCCCTTCAGGGGCGGCACGTCCAGCGCGGCGAGCGGGAGCGCGGCCAGCACCGCGAGGAGCAGGAGACGGGAAACCGGGCGTATCATGGCAGCCTCGCCGTTAATCGAATTTCACTTCCGGCGCTTTTTTGGCCGCCTCGTCCGCCTTGAAGTACTCCTTCTTGTCGAGGTGGAGCAGCACAGAGTTTGTGATGCTGTTCGGGAAGCTCCGGATCGAGTAGTTGAAGGTCTTGACCGCCTCGTTATAGCGGGTCCGGGCCACGTTGATCCGGTTCTCCGTGCCCTCGAGCTGGTGCATCAGGTCGCGGAAATTTTCGTTCGCCTTCAGGTCCGGGTACTTCTCGACCACGACCATGAGCCGTCCCAGCGCGGAGGAGATCTCGCCCTGCGCCTGCTGGAACTTCTGGAGCGCCTGGGCGCTGCCCAGGTCCTTGGCGTTGATCTGCACCGACGTTGCCTTGGCGCGGGCCTCGATGACGGCGGTGAGCGTCTCTTTCTCGTGCTTCGCGTAGCCCTTCACCACCTGCACGAGGTTCGGGATCAGGTCCGCCCTGCGCTGGAGCGCGGACTCAAGGTCGCCCCATGCCTTGAACACTTCCTCTTCCTGCCCCTGCATGGTGTTATATCCGCAGCCGGTCGCCGTCATGACGACCGCCGCGACGATGGATACCAGGATTGACATCTTTTTGGTCATAGGTTTATCTCCATAAACAAGATCTTCCGGCGGGCCATTACGGGCCGCCACGGCATACAAGAAACAGCACTGATGGATTAATCAATAAAAAAATCTGGCCGGGCATGAAATTTGGCTGCTTACCAAATCCCCGGCAGGAGCCGGTAGCCCACCTTTTTCGCGTATTCAGCATATCCCGGGAGCTCGGCCCGGAGCGTGCGGTCCTC
>JAKJGD010000614.1 GCA_022704585.1 Spirochaetota bacterium
GCGCCAACCACTGGAGCTTCATTGTCACGATGACTAAGAATAAATTGTATATGAAAAAAATGTCATCGTCTGTCGCATCATATTATCTCTTCATCCTGTTTGTTCCCACCGTCCTGACCGCCCTGGCGTCATGGATATTCCTGCAGGACCACGCGCGGTTCATGCTCATAGAAATACACGACAAGCTCGCGCTTCTGATGGTCCTCATATTCGCGGTGCACCTTGCTTCACGCACGGGCAGAATGGTGAGAACCTATCGCGCGCTCGCATCGGAAAGGGCGGCAAGGAAGCAGCAGTTATGAAAAAAATCAACAATGACTATGACACCAACGCCCATCTCTGGTGGTCGGAGGACGAAGGTACGTTTTCGAGCATCCGGTACTTCGTGCACCCGGTACGCGTTGCCTACTTCCGCGAGGTCATGGCACGGATGCGCCCCGACGGGTACGCCGGCCTGACGGCGCTCGACGTCGGGTGCGGCGGCGGGTTTCTCTCCGAAGATCTTGCGGAAACGGGACTGCGCGTGACCGGCATTGACCCGTCGGAAGGGTCCCTCGGGGCCGCCGCGGCCCACGCGAAGGGGAGCGGACTGCGGATCGAGTACCGCGCGGGCACCGGAGAAAACCTGCCGTTCGGGGACGGTTCGTTCGACATGGTCTTCTGCTGCGACGTGCTGGCGCACGTGGAAGACGTGAGCGCCGTGATCGCAGAGATCGCGAGAGTGCTGAAGCCGGGGGGACTGTTCTTTTTCGACACGATAAACCGGACGATTGAAAGCCGTATCGCGGTGATATTTATCCTTCAAGAATGCCCCATCACGGCGTTCGGGAGTCCGGATCGGCACGTGTGGAGCATGTTCATCAGGCCGGGCGAGCTCAGGACCATCCTCGGGCGACATGGCATATCGTGCGAGGGGCTGAAAGGGATCATGCCGAAGAACATGGGACCGTCGTCGCTCGTCGGGCTGTACCGGGCGTCACGGAACCGCATTACATACAGGGAGCTCGGAAGCATCATGCGGTTCGCCGCGGGCGAGGACCTGGACTGCTCCTACATGGGATACGGGATCAGGGCGGGGGATTGATCGCGGTCTACAGCCTCCGCGACAGCGCGTCATCGATCACGGCATCCAGGCTTTCATCCAGCTCGGCATCGACAAGCAACGCCTCGCCCGATCCGGTCGCGTCGGCCCGGGAATACACGTTCTGCCAGGTCCCCTCCACCTGGGCGTTGACAAAGCTGTTGAGCGCCGCGCCCTCGGGAGACCCGGTAATGGTCGCGGTCGTAAGCGTGAACACCAGGGATGCCGCGGCCGCGAGCGACGCGACGGAAGCGACGGCCGACAGGACGACCTTCCTGCGGCGCTTTTTCAGAACGCCCCGGGCGATCCCGAGGTCCCATGCGCTGTCTTCCAGGCGGGACCTTACGGCCGCGTCAAAAGCCCGGTTGTGGTCGGTTGTTTTCATCATTGCACCTCCCCGGATAGTTTCTGCAGTAATTCCTTGCCCCGGGAAAATCGGGACTTCACGGTACCGGTATTGATTTTCAGACGTTCGGCTATCTCCTGCTCTGTATAGCCCTCGGACTTCAGGGTCACGACTTCCCGGTACTTGGCCGGCAGCCGTTCAAGGAGAAGGCCCAGGCTGATCACTTCGTCGGATGAGGCCCGCTCCG
>JAKJGD010000064.1 GCA_022704585.1 Spirochaetota bacterium
TTAAGTATCTCGTGGATCTGCTCTTCGGTAAATCGTTTCTTTCTCATACATAATCTCCTGCATTATTTGCTTGATTTTTGCAAGAGATTTTCCCTCAATCAGTGGTACACCTTTTGGGGGCAGGTCAAGGGTACGGGGTTATTTTACAAAAAATTATATGCATGGGCCGGTTTCGGCGCGGGTTGGGCTCCGGACAGGAGCTGAAACGGAGGGGAAGGGGGCTTTCCGATTAATTATTGACATTCGCATTATGGACGGTTACTGTTTCCTTCGTCACGAGCCGGCACGTCAATACAGGCGAGTACAGCCTCATAAGCCATTAACATTGCATCAAGGAGGTTCCCCATGGATAAAGTCGTGCATTTCGAGATACCGTATGACTCAAAGGAGCGCGCCGCGCGGTTTTACGGTGAAATTTTCGGATGGAGGCTCCTGGACGTGCCCGAAGCGGACTACACCCTGGTGTACGCGGCCGAAACCGATGAGGACCACATGGTTACGGAAAAAGGCGCGATCAACGGCGGCATGTTTCTCCGGAACAGGGAGGCAAGCCAGCCCATGATAGTTATCGGGGTCGCATCTATAGACGAGACTATCAAGAAGGTCCTGGCTGCCGGCGGCAGGGTGGTCACGCCCAAACAGCGCATCCCCAACGGCTCCTATGCCAGGATCGCCGATTGCGAGGGTAACGTGATCGGCCTGGCAGACATGTCGCAGTAACATGCGTCAATTAATGGATTCTGTCATGAAATATTTTGCTCTACCTGTATTGCTGGCCCTCGCGATGCCCGCCCTGTCATTGAAACCGGTGCCCCCTCTTGATATGTTCAGGCCGCTCGATGCGCAACTTTCGGAACATGGGTGGGCGTTTAATAGCATTGATGAAGCGAAGATTTTCGAAAAGATATATTTCGAGAACCGCTCCAACAAATCGTTCGAGCAGCTCCTCTTCCGGTACCTTGACAATGACGACAAGTATTACTGGATCGGCATTTTCCTGGACGAGCCGTACTATACGAAGATCAACAATTACGAGCTTTCCCTCAGGGTGCTGAAGGCCGGGCTGGAGCTCAATAAAAATGACGAGGAAAAGATCCGCTACCTCTGGGTCATCGGCAAGAAGCTGTACTACAAAAACCGAAAAGCTGAATCGCTGAAATACCTGGTGCCCGCATACACGCTTTCCGAAAAATATCCGGCCAATACCCCTGCCTGGGACAGCGAGCAGGAGGCGGACATGTTCGAGGCGTTTATCAGGAGCAACTTGAAGTGACATACAGGGTTGGGTTTTAACCCGACCCTGTCACGGATGTTCAATAATTCTGTTAACGTCGGGTTTTAACCCGACGCAATTGCATGCTTCTGGCAGTGCAGGTTTTAACCCGACGTAGCAGCATGCATCAGGCGGGGCGGGTTTTGGCCCGCTCTTGCATAACTCATACGGAGGCTCAACGCCATGGCAGTAAAATCAATCGTTGTAACCGGCGGGAACGCGGGAATAGGAAAGGCGATCGCCCTCGATCTGGCGAAGCGGAAGCACCATGTCATTATTGTCAGCCGCAACCCTGAAAAGGGAAGGGCCGCGCTGGAAGAGATCAGGGGCGCGTCCGGCAATCCCGCGGTCGACCTGGTTACCGGCGACCTGGGGGCCATACGGTCCGTGAAAGAAGTTGCCGAAACGATCAGGAAAAAGTTCCCGGGGGTTTCCGTGCTCATCAACAACGCCGGCATCTGGCCCACCAGGCTGGAGATAAACCCGGACGGCCTTGAGATGGCGTTCATGGTGAACCACATGGCCCCGCTCATCCTGAGCACCCTGCTGCTCGGGCAATTGAAGAAGAACGCTCCCGCGCGGATCGTGAACGTCAATGCCGGGCTCTATGTAAAAGGGAAGGTCGATATCGAGAAAACGCCGTACGGGGAAGACTTCGGCAAGTTAGCCACCTACATGAACACCAAGCTGTGCAACATCTACTTCACGCAGAAATTCTCGGAGATCATAAATGGCAGCGGGGTAACGGTCAATGCCCTGCACCCTGGCGTCATCCAGACCGCCCTGGGGGACAGCCCGGGCCTGCTTGGCGCTTTCATGAGGCTCGTGAAGCGGTCCTTTGACACGCCCGAGTCGGGCGCAAAGCCGCCCGTCTGGCTCGCGACGAGCCCGGAGGTCGAGGGTATAAACGGGAGGTATTTCGAGCTGTGCGAGCAGAAGCCCTACGCGCCCAACGCGATGGACCCGGCGCTGCGGGACAATCTCTGGGAACTGAGCATGAAACTCGCGTCGTTATAAGAACGGACCGTGGATCTGGATGGTTCCGGATTAATTAATTACGTGTGAATGACCGGTAATTCTGCTTGACGTTACTAACGCAATTCGGTATTATTAATACATGATCAAATCGTTTCATTCGAAAGAAACTGAAAAAATCTGGATTGGTGAAGTATCAACAAAACTGCCTCCTGATATCCAGAGAAAAGCAAGGATGAAATTGAGAATAATCAATAATTCAATATCCCTGGCTGATTTGAGAATTCCGCCTGCCAATAAGCTTGAATCCCTGAAAGGCGGCAGGAAAGGACAATTCAGCATACGAATAAACGATCAGTGGAGAATATGTTTTAAGTGGAACGAAGGAAATGCTTATAACGTTGAAATAGTTGATTATCATTAATTGTTGAGGCACGAACATGAAACGTTTACCCAATATACATCCGGGAGAAATACTTAACGAGGAATTCCTCGCGCCGTTGGGGATTACCGCGTATCGGCTTGCCAAGGAAACCAATATTCCGCAGACCAGGATCTCCGAGATAATAAAAAAGAAAAGAAGGATCACGGCGGATACCGCCCTGCGTTTCAGCAGGTTTTTCGGGAATTCTCCCGAATTCTGGCTGGGCCTGCAGAACGACTTTGATCTCGAAGAGGAAAAAAGTAAATTGTCGAAAGAACTGGATAAAATTCATTCTCTTTCGGGGCTGCAGGCGTCCTGATAACAGGATGGAATGCCCCGCGTGGGGTGACTCTCCCGGGCCAGGCTGCAGATAAAAAGCGATAATCAATGGGCGAACTTTTTGAAAATATCCGGCGAATAAAGAAGAGCGGCTCCAGGGCGGTAGGGTGCTTTCCCCTGTATCCGCCCGTCGAGCTGGTGCACTCCTTAGGCCTGGTCCCGCTCGTGCTCTGGGACATTAAGGAAGCGGCGCCCTCGCTCGGCGAGAGCGACCGCCATCTCCAGGCCTTTGCCTGCTCCGTCGCGCGCCGGCTTGCCGAATTCATCCTCTCCGAAGACGGCGCGCGCCTCGACGGCATCCTCATGTACAACGCCTGCGACACGCTCCGCAACATGCCCGAGATACTCCAGAGCGGCCTTTCGGAAAAGGGGAGGAGCCTGCCGCTCCTCCGGATGCACCTCCCCATGGTCCCCGCGGACCGCGCCGACGCGAACGACTACCTCGCGGCGCGGGTGAATGACCTGGTGCGCGGCCTGGAAGAGGCGTTCGGCGTGGAGTTTTCGCCGGAGAGGTTCCGCGAAAGCGCGCGGTTGTACAACGAGGCGCGGGCGCTTGCCCGCAGGCTCGAGCTGCTGACAGCGGAAGGGCGCGTGTCGTACCGGGAATTCTCGCGCGTGATCCGTAACGGCCATTTCTGCGCGGTCGAGGACCACGCGCGCGAGCTCTCTTCGGCGGTGGAGCGGGCGGAAGCGTCGCCGGCCGTCCCGAACGCAAGGCGGATCATCGTAACCGGCATCCTTCCTCCGCCCGACGGCCTGATCGACGCGATCGAGGGGGCCGGCATGCGCGTGGCGGGAAACGACGTGGCGTCCCAGTCCCGCTCCTACGGGCACGAGGCGGCCCTAACCGGCGACCCTGCCGCGTTCTATTGCGGGGCGTACCGCGCCCGCCGCGCCTGCACCACGCTCCTGTACACCGCGGACCGGCGGATCGACGAACTGTGCGCCCGTGCCGCGGAGCGGGACGCGCGCGGGGTGCTCTTCGTGGGCGAGAAGTTCTGCGAGTACGAGTACCTGGAGCTGCCGTATATGCGTAAAATTCTCGATGAAAAAAAGATCGCGCACATGGAGATCGAGATCGCGGCCGGCGACCGGGACGGCGCCGCGTCGTTACGGACGCGGGTCGAGGCCTTTGCCGAGCTTTTGGACCACTAACAACGGGAACGGGTGAAGCACGCCATGGCGGAAGTAAAACAGGCTGAACAGAAATTCCGGAAGACCGAGTCGGGCAAACGTCTGACGCAGCTCATGACCGAAGAGTACACGGCCCTGCACCGGCGCGCGGGCGAGGGGGCCTTCGTCGTGTGGATCGCGATCATCGTGCCCGCGGAGATTTTCAGCGGGTTCAAGAACGTCGTGTTCGCCGTGCCCGAGAGCCACGCGGCCCTGAGCGCGGCCAAGGGCGTGGGCATGCTCCAGTGCGAAAAGGCGGAAGCGGCCGGCTATTCCATGGACATCTGCTCGTACGCGCGGATCGACCTCGGCACCGCCCTGAGCGGGGGCAAGGACTCGCCCACGTTCGGGCTGCCGCGCCCGCACCTGCTCGTCTCGAACAACAACAACTGCTCGCTCCTGGCCAAGTGGTTCGACGTGTACCACCGGGAATGGGGCGTCCCCCACTTCCTGATAGACGTGCCCTTCTGCTACGAGGGGCAGAAGGACCGGGACCGGGCCTATATCACGGCCCAGTACCGCGACCTGATCAAAACAGTTGAACAGCTGTCCGGGCAGACGTTTGACCTCGACCGCGTGCGGGAGGCGCTCCGCACGACGCGCGAGGCCACGCGCCACTACAAGCGGTTCATCGACTGCGCGGCCGCGCGGCCGTCGGGCATCACGGCCTTCGATTCGTTCGTGCAGATGGCGCCGCTCCTGACCTCGCGGGGCAGGCCGGGGATAGACCGCCATTTCGCCATGCTTGCGGACGAGACCGAAGAGCGGATGAGGAGCGGGCTCTTCCCGGTGCCCGGCGAGCGGTACCGGCTCTTCTGGGACAGCATCGCGCCCTGGCACCAGCTCAGGAAAATGTCCGCGCGGCTCGCGGGCCTTGACGCGAACATCGTGGCGGCAAGCTACACCTCCTGCGTGGGCAGCCACGAGGGGTCGTACGAGCTCCTCCAGTCCTATGACGGGGGCGATCCGCTGGAGGCGCTGGCCCGGGCGCAGAACTTTTCCGTGTGCCCGTACGGCCTGAACCTCCGGGTGAACGCGATGACCCGGGCGGCCCGGCACTACGGCATTGACGGGTTCGTGTTCGCCAGCAACCGGAGTTGCAAGGTCTACTCCATCATGCAAATGGACTGCCTGAGGACCGTGTCGCGGGACCTCGGCATACCCGTGGTCATGATCGACGTGGACCACGCGGACGTGCGCACCTACAGCGAGGAGGGCGCGTTCACGCGGATCGAGGCGCTGCTGGAGCGGATCGACGCGGCACGGCAGCGGGCGGGATAGGCGGTTCATGTCATTCGCGGGGAAGAGGCCCGGAACGCAAGGAAAGATTAAGGCAGTTTTTTTATCGGGAGGCATCTGATGAAACAATCGATCATTCTGGCCGCAATCCTTGTCTCGTTGCTCATCTGCGTTTCATGTAAAAAATCGATTGGCGATGCGTATGTCGTCTCCACGAGCGGCCTGTACATGAGGGCGGACCAGTCGCTGGCGTCCCCGAAGCTCCTGCTGATCCCCGTCGGATCAAAAGTCACGCTGCTGGAAATGGGGAACAGGGCCACCATCGATGCAAGACCTGCGAATTGGTATAAGGTTGAATTTAACGGCAGGCATGGCTGGGTTTTCGGCGGGTATTTGATCAAGGAAGATGGGTGCGTATGTAACTTCACTCCCGGCCTGATCGGTTCTCTCTATTATGGCGCCTGTAAAATCCCCGGGGGAATGGAAGACCTGGGCGGCGGTATAATTCCTGAATCGGAAAATATTTATGTGAGCAGGTACCGGGGCGGGGCTACGTCGCTCCTGTTAACCGAGATTGCGGTAGGATATAAAGGCAAGTATGCCTGCTTTCTTGTCGCTGACAAACTGGTTGTCAATGCGGGGGATGGCGATAGAATATTTTATGGCATGGAATGCAGGGCAAAGGGCCTCAAAAAGACCGGCATTATCGCGCTGGGCGACGTCGGGGAAAATTACGAGGTCATCGTGAAGAGGGCATGGGGCGTGGATACGGGCAACGGCAAAATCAGAGAGATCGATCCGGCCGAGGCAGTATGCGAATTGCCGTGTAAAGGGGATGAATGCATATGAAAGCGATCAGATATGAATCATACGGCCCGCCGGAAGTCCTGCGCCTGGCGGAGGTCCGGAAACCTGTTCCGGGGGACAACGAGGTCCTGGTGGAGATTCACGCGGCCACGATGAACCGGACCGACTGCGGGTTTCGCGCCCCGGAATATTTCATCATCCGTTTCTTCAACGGGCTCTTCAGGCCCCGCAAGCAGATAATGGGGAACGAGTTCGCGGGCGTGGTCGAGGCGGCCGGAAAGGACGTGTCTACATTTAAAAAAGGGGACCGGGTGTTCGGGCTGAGCACCGTGAATTTCGGCGCGCACGCGGAATACCTGTGCGTGCCGGAGAAGGGCCCGGTCGCGGCGATGCCCGCGAACGCCTCCTTCGAAGAGGCCGCTGCCGTGTGCGACGGCCTGATGCTCGCGAAGAACTACGTGGAGGAAATCGATTTCAGCGCGCCCCGGGACGTCCTGGTAAACGGCGCATCCGGGTCCATCGGGTCCGCGTGCGTGCAGCTTGCGAAATACCACGGCGCGAGGGTCACGGCCGTCTGCGACACGAAGAACCTGGACCTGCTGACGTCCCTGGGCGCGGACCGGGTGATCGATTACACGAAAGACGATTTTACCCGGGACGATAATACGTACGATGCCGTGATCGATGCTGTGGGCAAGAGCTCGTTCTTCAGGTGCAGGCGGCTGCTGAAGCCGGGCGGTACCTATTTCTCGACCGAGTTCGGGTTCCTGGCCCAGAACCTGTTCCTGGCGCTCCTGACCCCGATCTTCCGCGGCAGGAAGGTCGGCTTTCCGGTGCCGAAGGACAGTAAAGAAGATATCCTTTTCTTTAAAACGCTGATCGAGACAGGGAAGTACAAAGCGGTCATTGACAGGACGTACACTCTTGAACAGGCGGTCGAGGCGGCCCGGTATGTCGAATCGGGCCGGAAGACCGGGAATGTTGTATTTATCGTAAAGGCATGATCCGTTATGAAAGCAAACATCTCTCCCGTTAAAGCGGCCCTGGTCTTTTTTGTCTTCACGCTGTATTTCTACCTGCTTCTGTTCACCCTGGTGCCCTGGTTACAGTCGAATTATACGCTAAACCCGGCGCTCTACTGGTTTATCACGGGATATTTTCTTTTTATGCCGATCTTTCTTGTTGCGGTACTAATGTCCGCGCGGGAGGGCGGTAAAAGCCTCCGGGAGATACTGGATTCTTTAAACGTCAGGTTGCTCTCGAAAAAAGAGTGGGCCTGGGCCATCGCTGGACTGCTGGCCTGCTTCGTTTCGACCGGCCTGGTGTTCGGCGCGTCGTACGCCCTGAGCGCATATTGCGGATTCAGGCCCATCTCGACCACCCCGTGGTTCATGGAGATAAGCCCGTTTCATGGAAAGGACGCGCTGTTACTACTGGTCTGGCTGCCCATGTTCTTCTTTAACATTGCCGGTGAAGAGCTCCTGTGGCGCGGTTATATCCAGGCGCGGCTCCCGGGCGGGTACTGGCCGCTCTGCTCCCTGTTGTGGCTCATGTTTCACCTGCCGTTCGGTTTCGAGTTGCTGATCATTCTCGTGCCGATCATCGTCATTGTCCCGTATGTTTATTATAAAACGAACAACACCCTCGCGGGGGTATTCATCCATGGCCTGTATAACGGCCCGGTCTTCGTCGCCGTCGCGCTGGGGCTGATACATTAATCGCGCAATGCGTTGACGGCGCGCCGGCTTTTTGTTCGTATCAGCATCATGGCAAAACGAGCCCGGCTATCATCTTTTTTATATCACACAGGAGGTCTCCATGACAACCGATACGGTAAAACTGCTGGCCCGATATAACGCGCACGTTAATAGTGAAATGAATGCGATTATTTCCGGTTTGACTCCGGCCGGGTGGGAAAAGGACCTGGGCGGTTACTTTAAAAGCATCAGGCTGCTCTGCTCCCATATTTACATCAGCGACATGGCCTGGATGAAGCGGTTTGGCACCCTGAGGCCTTTCGAAAGCCTGAAGCA
>JAKJGD010000615.1 GCA_022704585.1 Spirochaetota bacterium
TTGCGGGCGGCGGCGTTTCCGCAGGGGCGGCCGCTTCCGCGACCGCAGGCTCGGTTCCGTTTACGACCTGGTTGTCGGCCTTGTTCGCGGCCTTTGCTGAATCCGTAGTTCGTGCCATGGGCATGTCCTTATGAGTGGTATGAGATTGATGTGTCGATTCGATTTATCAGGTTCATTAATAATGATGTCAGAGATTTAGAAAATACCGTACTGTTATAGTATTATTTTTATGCAGGGTTATATAATGCAAAACTCTCTCAACAACGTCCTTTAACAGATAATTTCGGGAAAAACACCTGATGAAGAATCGGAGGCGCCACTTCTGTTCCAGATAGGGACAATGTATGGGCTAACCGCTTTTAGTCAAGAAAAATATCATCAAATCCGTACTTGAATATAATAAAAATAGTAAACCCTTTCAACTATTTTTTCAAGTCGCGTTTTTTAAAATGCGATGAACGATCAGCTCTTGACCTTTATGCCGTGTTTTTTCACCTTGTGCGTGAGTGACTTCTGGCTGATTTTCAGCGATTTGGCCACAGCGGCCATGTCCTTTTTGTTCTGTATCAGGTCGACAAGCACCATCCGCTCGACCGCCCCGCTGATATCTTCCAGGGACTTCGATCGTATGTCCACGCCCGGGATGAGCGACCCGCCGGTGTCGCCGTCGGCAAGGGAGCAGAAAAACAGGAACCCGACTTTCTTCCTCTTGCTCATGAGGGGGATCTTCTCGTAATGGAGCTTCAATTCGCTGTTGAAGAAGAGCAGGTCATCGTTCTTCCTGCCCGAGAGGAGCTCGTTCCTCTCCGTGTTCGCCAGCGACTGTTCCACGAGCCCTACGTCAACGTCTTTTTTGAACTGGCGGCGGTACAGGTCCTCGAAGTGGCTGTTGTAGAATATGGTCTTCCCGTTAATGTTGACCGCGTAGAGGGCGCGCGGTATGTGCTCCAGGATGAGGTATATCATCCACTCGAGCACCTGCTCCTCCTTCTGCTGGACCGCCTCGGACTGGACTGCCGCCGCGGCCCGCTCCGGGACCTCCGAAGCGGTAAAGAGCTGGAGCCGTGACCAGGTGCCCTGCGGCTCTCCGAATATGTTGATGACAACGAATTCCTTCATGTTGCCGTACGGCAGGAGCTCGTCCAGCGTCATTTTCTTCGCCAGCCGGTTGATGCAATCGTCTATCTTGAGCTTGCGCGCGCGCTCCAGGTCCGAAAGCTCGGACACCACGTCCTCTTTTTTCAGAACGCCGATGAGGATCCCCCGCTTGGATATGACGGGAATGATGGGCACGTTGTTGGTGTAGAAGAGCCTGACGACGTCCTCGGGCCGCCGGTTCTCCGGGTTAAAGGGATTTTCCTCGAATTCGCGCTTGTCGTCAGCCGGTTGCTCTTTTTTGTCTGTCATTTGAACCCCAGCACGTCGTACATGGTATATAGTCCGGCCGATTTGCCGGAACAGAACTCCACCGCGGCGACCGCGCCCCTGGCCAGCGACTCCCTGCTGGTGGCGCGGTGCGTCAGCTCGATGCGCTCGCCCGCGGTCACGAAAAACACCGTATGCTCTCCCACGATATCGCCGCCCCGCATCGCATGCACGCCGATCTCGTTGCTGGTCCGCTCGCCGGTCATCCCGCTCCGCCCGGCGACCTCTTTCGCACCGCCGAG
>JAKJGD010000616.1 GCA_022704585.1 Spirochaetota bacterium
GGTTACCCGGTGAAAATCTCCCGCTGCGGCCATGAAATGCATGCCAGCGGGTTCCCGTACATCACGCCTGAATCGATCCCGATAATATTCCGCTTCTCGTCAATATACACCGGCCCTTCTCCCGTGATAGTGCTGACCGGGGTATGGCCGAAAATAACAGTCTTGTCCCACCGCTTGTCCGCGCGAAAGAACTGGTCCCTGATCCAGATCAGGTCGTGCTCGCTCTGCGCCTCGATGCGTTCGATTTTCGGATTGAGACCCGCGTGCACGGCGATAAAATCCTCTCCTTCGTAATACAACCTGAGGCTGTCGAAAAACCTGCGGTGGTGCTCCGGCAGGTCGAGCTTGCCGCAGTGGGCGGTATAACTCCGGATGGTCGCATCTCCGCCGTTGAAAATGAAAGCGCCGGGCCCGTCCTCGCCGCGCAGGTGTGCCGCGAACAGGTCCTCGTGGTTTCCCTTGAGAAATACGGTCTCGAAGGATTTACGCCGGGACAGATGGACAAGGAAATCGATGACCTCGTACGAGCGCGGCCCGCGGTCAATATAATCGCCGAGGAATATGACGGTATCACGCACCGCGATAAGCTTCAGGAGCTTTTCGAAGAGAGCGGCCAGCCTGGCGAAATGGCCGTGTATATCGCCGATGATATAATACAACGCGCTTCCCCCGGTACGCGGACATGCCGGTTCCGAAATCCCTCCGGTCACTTTTCGGGCGCACTACTTACCTTTCTCTCGGACCTGACCCTGATATCGCCGTAGAGGTAAATAATGATCGCATTAACTTCCTTCATATTTTCGGCATTCAGCACGCCGAACATCCATTGTTTATAGTAGGAAATAAACATGTATCCCCCGCCGGGGACCGCTTTAATCGCCGGCTGGAGACTGCCGATTTTCGTCAGCATGAAGGACCCGCTGCCCGCCTTGAGAATCTTGTGGAACGTCTGCTCCGCGTCAAAAGCGTTCTGGAACCTGGAATAGACAAGGTCATGACTTTTACCGGAAATGGAGCGCCTTGTCACGAGGAGCTCCCGTGAGCCCGGCAAACTATCGAGACCGGCTTTATAATAGACGATGTCCCTGCTCGATCCGCGCTCCGAAAGCGAGAGAATGTAGTCGGGCAGCCTGTCAGTGCCCGACTGGTTTTTCAGGTTCTGCCTGATGACTCCCAGGAACTGCTGGAGCGCCGCAGGGTCCGGCTCGCCCTCCGGCCCGCCCAGGACCGACACGTAGAATTTTCCCTGGTACGAGTAAAGTCCCCGGCCGCTCGCGTATGTCTCGTCGCCGGTGAATTGCGCGTCCCGGTCAAAACCGCGCTCGCGGCTGTACAGCCCGAACGCATCCATCAGGGACCTGAACTTGATAACACGGACCGAAATGGTCCTGCTGTTGTCGGAAAGGTAATTATATTCGGCCCCGGCCATCTCTAACGGGTCATAATCGGACGAGGACGGGACCGTCTGCCCGATTTTTTTTACGCTGCCCATCGCGTATTTCTGTGCGAGAACCCATCCGGGAACGTCCGTATCCCGCGGCAGGTAGTCGGCCATGGTACCCGGCTTCGGCAGGAACGTACACGACATGAAGAGACAGAGCATGATTGCGAATACAAGAATACGTTTCATAGGATGAAAATCTACCTGTTCACATGATGAATGCTTT
>JAKJGD010000617.1 GCA_022704585.1 Spirochaetota bacterium
GGGGCGAGCCGCGTCCCCGGGGAGAGAAAGGCGACGCGGGCGCGATCGAAACAATGCCGTGAGATTGCGGAGCCGCGCCCCCTCCGCAACCTGCGGGTAGCCCTGTTTTTGAAAACAGGGCCTGCCGTACTATTGAAACGTGTTACTGTAACATTATCCCCGCCACGCGGTACTTATTATTTGTGTAACATGCAGTCTTTACCGAAACAGGGAGAAAAAAGATGTTTTACGGAATCGATCCGCTCTACTGGATAATGATGATCCCGGTGCTGGTCCTATCGCTTGTCTCGTCTATCAGGGTGAAGAGCACGTTCGGCAGATATTCCCGCGTCGCATCAAGATCCGGCATGACCGGGGCCGAGGCGGCGCTTCAGATACTCAGGAGAAACGGGCTCACGAACGTGTCCGTGACCGAAACGGGCGGCTTCCTCTCCGACCACTATGACCCGGCGCGCAGGGTCGTACGGCTCTCGCCGGGCGTGTACCGGAGCAATTCCATTGCCGCGATCGGCGTGGCGGCGCACGAGACCGGGCACGCGATCCAGCACGCGAAGGCCTATTCGCCGCTGGCACTGCGGAACGCCATGGTGCCGGTTGCGAGCATCGGCTCGTCGCTGTCATGGATCATCATCATCGCCGGGTTCATTTTCGGCGCGCTGGGGCTGGTCAAGGCCGGCATCGTGCTCTTCAGCGTCGTGGTCCTGTTCCAGCTCATCACGCTGCCGGTCGAGTTCAACGCCTCGGCGCGGGCAAAGGGGATGCTTGCCTCGTACGGGCTCGTGTCCCCTGCGGAGCTCCAGGGCGTGAGCAGGGTCCTCTCGGCCGCGGCCCTGACCTACGTTGCTGCGGCTGCGTCCTCGGTCGTGACCCTGCTTTACTTCCTGATCAGGGCGGGCCTGCTGGGCGGCAGGGACGACTGATTTTTTTTATTGAAATTCTTTCGCAAATCGGTTATACATACCCGGTGAAGGCCGAGGCTGCCGCCTCCCCTTCCCGGCCCCCGCGCCCCGGCGATCAGGACGCGGGCATCACACTGGCTATGGTCCGCATGAACTGGAAACCTCTTTTGCACAAACTGGCCCGCGCCGTCGCGCGGCCATTCAGGGCCGCCGGCGACTTCCTGATAGTCGACCTCAGGACCGTGTTTAAAAATTTCGGCGAACACGACGGCGAGCTGTCCACCTGCGCCCTGGCCTTTTTCCTCCTGATATCGTTTATCCCGATTTCGCTGGTGATCATCGCCACGATGAGCTTTTTCTATGACTCGGATTCCCTGGTGGCGTTTTACGTGACCCAGCTGAAGAGCCAGCTTCCCTCCATCGATATCGACCGGTTCATAGCCGTCATCGACAGGATCATATTCAAGAAGCGGTACCTGGCCTTTATCTGGGTCCCGTTCCTCTTCTGGTGGGGAAGCTTCGTGTTCGACATCATCGAGCGCGGGCTGGAAAAGGCGTTCCGCATCAGCGAGAACAGGCGGTACTGGAAGTCGAAGCTGCGGCACTTCCTCATCATCCTGGGCATGTCATTCTTCATCGTCATCATAACCATGTTCTCGAACTTCATCGTGATTTTGAAAAACGCGGGGATCGCGCTCATCATGGAGCGCAACCTGAGCGAGTACGGGGTCCTGAGCTATGTCATCACCGTAATCGAGAGGATCCCG
>JAKJGD010000618.1 GCA_022704585.1 Spirochaetota bacterium
GATACCGATATATCGCGGCTGTTCATCGACCTGGACCGGGCATACACATCTCTCCGAAACGATCAGGACGGCGTGATCAAAAAGTCTACCCGATTCGGGAAACCGGTCTTCAGGAACGATCATTTCCCTGACGATATCGCCATCGCGAACATGATACAGCGGTACTGGGCGCCGTTCCATGACACGATAAATAAAATCATCAACACGGGAAGCCTGCGTCTCATTCTCGAGTGCCATACCATGATGGCCGTCGGCCCGAAAATGTCGCGGGACCCGGGAAAGCCCCGCCCCCTTTTCATGATCGAGCACCTTGTCCGTGAAAAAGAGATGTCCAGGGAAACCTGCAGTACCGGCATGGCAGGCGGCCTGATGGAGCAGGTGGAGAAATCCTTTGCGGGAGAGAAAAACACGATCACGGAAAAATTCGTTATAAGCGATACGCCCGCGGACGGTTTCATCATGAAGAGCTATGGCAACCGGGGCATCCCCATGCTCCGGGTATCACTGGCCCAATCGCTGTTCCTGAATGACGCGCACTTCAGTTATGATTACCTGAGGGTGGACGATCTCCGGATCCAGCACATCAGGAAAAGCATGCGGGAATCTATCGAGCGTTTCTGCCATAAATGCCTGTAACAATGAAGCGGCCCCGTCTTCACGGGGCCGCGTTCCAGCAAACCGATGTGCAGCGATTCTATCTGAAGATATCGCGCCCGCCAATTTTTTTTGCCATCTCCTGGGAAGCCTTGATGACCTCGGGATCCATCATGTATTTCATCGTCTTCATTGATACGGTGAGCAGTTTCTGTGCTACCTGCTCGAGCCTTTCCAGCTCGTCCTTTATCTCTGCGGGTGCGTCTTTCCTTATTTTGCCCATGTCGGAATATTTCTTCTTGATCGCTTCCCCGTCTTTCGCAATCTTCTCCATCTTGTTCCCCATATCGGTCAGGGCCTCGGCGACGTCCTTCGCGCTGTTGGCTTTTTCGAGGGACGATACGTACTCCTCGTTGATCTTTATGACTTCATTCAGGTATTCCTTGAGATCGGCATATTCGCCGCTTTTTTTGCATCCGAGGAAAGCAACGGCAACAATCGATGCCATCACAAATATCAGGACCTTTTTCATGATTATCCAACTCCTTGCTGTAATATTCTCGATCTTGCTAACATGGTGCGCTCAGCCAGGGAGCGCCGGTTCCGCAGCAACATCCGGCTTATGCGGTTGCTACCGTGACTGTCCGGCATTAAATGAGAAAAGTTAAATTATGTCAAACTTAAAATATAGTCATACACCTCGAGCGCCGCGACCGCCCCGTCCGCCGCGGCCATGACAATCTGCCTGCGCGATCCGCTTCTCAGGTCCCCTGCTGCGAACAGTCCCCGGACCGGCGTCCTCATCCGCATATCGGCGATCACCTCGCCGGACTCGGTCAGTATTTCTGGAGGAAGAAATTTTGCGTTGGCGTCGAACCCGACGAAAATAAAAACACCGTCGACCTTCAGGCTGGAAGTTTCCCCGGTCTTGACGTTCTTCAGGGATATGCTCTCGACCGAAGTGGATCCGTTGATTCGCTCCACGACAGTGTTGAGGACGGGAACGATCGCGCTGCTCGCCATCACGCGATCCTGTAATACCTTCACGCCCCGGTACCGCTCGCGGCGGTG
>JAKJGD010000065.1 GCA_022704585.1 Spirochaetota bacterium
TGTCGCCGCGATCCGGAGCTACAAAACAAACGGGCCGGGAAAAGAATTCATGGGCGCGTTCTACTTCCTGTCGGACTTTTTCCACACGGACGTCACCCAGCCGATAACACTGCGCAAGATCGAGTCGCTGGGCAAGAAGCTCAAGGAGCTGAAAAAGCCGGAGGCGGTCATCGACGACGTCACGGTCAGCCCGGTCGGGAACATCATGAGCGTGACCGACACGCTCAAGGTGATCTACAAGGTCTTCTACCATGACGATAACGATGCGTTCAAAAAGATACCGGACGTGAAGCAGGACGGCATACAGGACCGCTCCCTTACCGACCGGGGCATCATCGGTGTGTGCATGAACCAGTTCGCTGCGTCCCGCGAGGACGTGTTCAGGTACCTGGTGACCGACGACATGAAGCTGATGCAGTACGTCGTGTTCATGAGGAGCGACAAGGCGGATTTTTTACGGGAGTTCCAGTCACGCTTCAATGCGATGTTCAAACAGACGTTCCCCGATGACGATCCCTACGTGGAAAAGATCGTCATTTCGGGCATGCCCGCCATAAACCTTATGATGAACGAGGCGATCCTGATTAACCAGATCCAGTCGATCATCGTAACGATAATCGTTGTTCTCCTTGCGTGCATGTTCATTTTCCGGTCGGTGATAGGCGGCATCTTCGCGGCGATACCGATCTCTTTTACCCTGATCGTTACCCTCGGGGTCATGGGTTTTCTCGGCATCCCGATCAATTACAGCACCCTGATCAACGCCTCGATCGCGGTCGGCGCCGGAATCGATTACAGCATCCATTTCATCGAGCGCTTCAAGTACGAGCATGTCGTCAAAAAGCTCGATTTCATAGGCGCCTACAAGCGCACCCTTGCGACAACCGGCCTCTCGATCGTCACCGCGACGCTTACGGTCGGGCTCGGCTTCGCGGTGCTGGGCTTCTCGTCCTTCAAGATCATCAAGGTCTCCGGACTCCTGGTGACCCTCTCCATGATCATGAGCGGCACCATGGCGCTGACGGTACTGCCGGCCATGATTATCTGGTTCAAGCCGAAATTTTTACAGAATGTACGGCCCTGGGGGCTTGAGGACAAAATCGAGTCGATTGCAGACACTCTGGTGGAATGGTTTAAGGGCCTGAGAAGAAAACAGCCCGCCTGCTGATCCTGACAGTATGCTGCAATACAAAGCCCGTAGCGTTACGCGCCGGGCTTTTTTTATTAATAGGCCAAATAACCTTGAAATTTTTATGTTTCCATGTTATTATATTAATACGAACCGTGCGTGAAATCAGCCTTCATCCCTGGCTTCGCGCACAACAATGCAGTAACATCATCCACAACCTGTATAGAAGGGTGCGCTCGAGATGGATAAATCCCATAAGAAGAGGGACCCCTATCCCCGCGGCAACAAAAAGCGGAACCTGCGTGGTACGGTAAAAAACCGCCCCGGTAATCATGAATTAAAGAACGACGGTTCGAAACGCGGCGCGAAAAACGCGCCCGTGCCATCCGCTGAAACCGACCCCGGAAATAAGCTGCCACCTCGTTATGCGAATCGGACACGGGAGAAAACAGGACCTGAGCTGATACGCGACGTAAGAAAGCTTAATCGCAGGATCGTTGAGCTCGAAGCGCAGCTTGCAAAGGCGGCATCGGCAAAGCGGAACCGTCCCGCACACATTGCCGGAAAGGGCCGGGGCGCTGACCCGATTGCCCTTGAAGAGAAATATCGTCACCTTGTCGAACGATCGCTCCAGGGGGTGCTGATAGCCGAGGGCGTGCCTCCCCGGATCGTTTTCGCGAACGAGGCGCTGGCGCGGATTCTCGGCTATAGCGTGGATGATATCCTCGGGATGGCGCCAACGCGGCTCAAGAACGTGCTGCATCCGGATGACCGCGAGATTTTTTTCCGGCGATACCGCGACCGCCTTGAGGGGAAAAAGGCCCCTATCCACTATGAGCTGAGAATCATCAGGGGCGACGGGTCAACGGGATGGCTCGATATGTTTGCCTCCCGCCTCGAGTACAACGGCCGGGCCTTCGTCCAGGCGACCTTCATTGACATCACCGAGAGGAAAAGCGCAGAGGAGCGGATGCTCCAGAGCGAGGAAAAGTACCGGACGGTCATCGACAACATCCAGGATGGGTACTACGAGGTGGACATCGCCGGCAATTTCACGTTTTACAATGACACGGCGGCGGAGATTATCGGGTACAGCCGGAAAGAAATAATGGGCATGAACAACCGGAAACTGATGGACGAGGAGAATGCCCGCAAGGTGTACCGGATCTTCAACAGGGTGTACCGTACCCGCAAATCCGAGCGGGCCTTCTCCTGGGAGATAACGCGCAAGGACGGCACCCGGAGGATCGTGGAAGCGTCCGTTTCGCTGATACGGGACTCCTCCGGCGATCCGACCGGGTTCCGCGGCATTCTCAGGGACGTCACCGAGGAAAAGCGGGTCCAGCAGGCGCTTCTCGCGAGCGAGCGCAGGTATCACAACGTATACGATATCGCACCGCTTGCCTTCGTCCTCTGGGACCCGCAGTGCCGCATTACGGACTGGAACAAGCATGCAGAGGAGGTGTTCGGCTGGGACAAGTCAGCCGTGCTGGGGATGAATTTTTACGATCTCCTGTTCCCACTGCCGGAACGCCCGCGGGTGGAGGAGATATTCGGCAGTCTCCTCAGGGGTGAGTTGCCCAGCCACGCGATCAGCGAAAACAGGACCAGGAGCGGCGAGACCATCACCTGCGAGTGGAACAACACGGTGTTCTTCGACAATGAGGGTAACGTCGAGGAAATCCTCTCGCTCGCGCTGGACATCACGGACAGGAAAAACCTGGAGGAAGAGCTGTTCCAGTCGCGCAAGATGGAGTCGATCGGGCGGCTGGCCGGCGGCGTGGCCCATGACCTGAACAACATGCTCACACCGATCCTGGGATATGCCGACATGCTCCTCCTTGACGTGCCCATGGACGATTCCCACCTCGACAGCCTGATCCAGATCAAGGAGGCGGCCGAGAGGGCGCGCGACCTGACGCGTCAGCTCCTGGCCTTCAGCCGCAAGCAGGTCCTCGAGATGAAGGTGATGAACCTCGGCGAGGTGGTCTGCGGCTTTGAGAAGATTCTGCGGCGGACCATACGGGAAGACATTGAGCTCGCGATACAGGTCGACGAGGGGGCTGGTAACGTCCTGACCGACGCGTCGCAGATCGAGCGTATCATCCTGAACCTGGCCGTAAACGCGCAGGAGGCCATGCCGGCCGGCGGCAGGCTCATGATCGAGGTGTCAAACGTATACATAGACTATGCCCACGCGAAGAAACATCCTGACGCCCGCACCGGCAAACACGTGCTTCTCTCCATCAGCGACACCGGGTGCGGCATGGACAGCGAAACGCTCGAGCACATGTTCGAGCCCTTTTACACAACCCGCGCGCTGGGGACCGGGCTGGGGCTCTCCACGGTGTACGGTATCGTGAAACAGCATAACGGCAGTATATGGGTCAGCAGCACGCCCAGCAGCGGCACGACGGTACGGATATATTTCCCGCGTGCCGAGGGCGAGCCGGCACCCCGGAGCGTGCCAACCGCCGGCGAGGTCATCACCAGGCGGGGAGAGACGATACTCGTCGTCGAGGACGAGGAGGCGGTGCGCAGGCTGGCGGCCAGGATACTGGAAAAGCACGGATACCGTGTCCTCGTCGCGGCTGACGGTGACGAGGCCATCGCGCTTGTAAAAAATTATGGGGAGCGAATTGACCTGCTGCTTACCGATGTCATCATGCCGCGAATCGACGGCAAAAGCCTCTATCGCGAAATTGCCGCGCTCCGGAACGATATTCGCGTCCTGTACATGTCCGGATACACCCATGATGTGATTGCGAACCACGGGGTGGTCGAGGAGGGCATTCATTTTATACAGAAGCCCTTCTCCTTCCAGACGCTGTCTGATAAATTACGGGAAGTACTGGATACATGACAGCGGCGCTCCCGCTCACCACCGGCGAAAATCTACTTGTAATTATCCGGCCTTCTGTGGCATAATTGTCTGCCTGAGTTCGATCGTGGTTGAGGTCTGTTGATGAGTAAAGAGCGCATCCTGATCGTCGAGGACGAGATGATTATCGCCCTCAGCATACAGAAGACCCTGGAGAGGCTCGGTTACAGCGTTGCCGGGATAGCTGTAACGGGCGAAGACGCCATAGGCATGGCAAAGGAATTCTGCCCTGACCTGATCCTCATGGACATTATTTTGTCGGGAGAGATGGACGGGATTGAGGCCGCGCGCCGGATACGGGTGCAGTGCGATCAGCCGATCATCTACCTGACCGCAAACGCCGACGGCGCGACGGTCGAGCGCGCCCGCGATACCCAGCCGTACGGATACCTGAACAAGCCCGTAAACGAACGGGATCTCATGAGCAACATCGACTCGGCGCTCAACAAGCACTGGATGGAGCTGCGTCTCCGCGAAAGCGAGGAAAAATACCGGAGTCTCATCGAGAGCCTGAAAGACATAGTCCTGTCAAGCGACGAGAACGGCATCGTGACCTATATCAGCCCCCAGGTCAGGGAGATCACCGGATACGAGGAATCCGAAGTGGTGGGCAAGAACTTCGGCGCCTTCATTTATCCCGACGATGTTCATGTGGCGCTTGAAATGTTCCAGGGCGCCATAAAGGGCGAGACGCGGGAAGGGGTGTACCGGGTATACGCAAAATCAGGCGGATTGATCTGGCTCAGGGTATCGGGCAGGCCGGTATTCGTGGAGGGCCGCTTCAACGGGGTGCGGGAAATCATAAGCGATATAACCGCGCGGGTACGCGCGGAAGAGGAGGTCGGGCGGAAGAACGAGGAGCTGGTCGCGGCCAACGAGGAGCTCCAGGCCACCATCGAGGAGCTGGAATCCACCAACGAAGAGTTTGAATCCCAGAACCGCCAGCTTCTCAGCACACAGGAGGAGCTGGCTGAACATGAAGCACGGCTTGCCGGAATTTTGCGGGTGGCGCCCGTCGGGCTCGGGGTCATATCCTCCCAGGACCGGTTCGGGTGGACCAACACGCGGTTCCAGGATATGACAGGGTATACCGGCGCGCTGCTCGAGGGGCAGAGCCCCGGTATTCTCTTCAGCGATGAGCTGGAACCGCAGCGGGTGCAGGAGGAGCTTCGCTCGCAAATGGAACAGAACGGCACGGGGTCGGTAGAGGCCCGTCTCACGCGCAGGGACGGCACGGCCTTTGATGTGCTTGTGAGCGCGACCTTCCTGGATGGGAGAAGCACGGGATCCGGTATTGTCCTGGCGCTGCTGGACATAACCGAGCTGAAGAAGGCGGCCGGGGACCTGGCCGAGAGCGAGAAGAAGTACCGGCTCCTGGCCAACAATATCATCGACTATCTCTGGGTGGTGGACATACAAACCGTGAAATTCACCTACTCGAGCCCGTCGGTCAGGGACCTTCTCGGCTATGATGACGGGGAAATGCTTGACCTGACGATCAACGACGTTCTGTCGCCGGCCTCGATTGAGACGGCCCGGAAAATTCTCCGGGAGGAGCTGGCACGGGACAGGGACCCCGGCGCCGATCCTGATCGATCGGTAACCGTCGACCTCGAGCTGTTGCGCAAGGACGGCTCGACCGTGTGGGCCGAGATCAAGACGAAGTTTTTGCGCAACGAGAAAGGCAGGATTGCGGCCGTCCTGGGCGTGTCGCGCGATATCACCGCGCGGAAGCGGGCGGAGCAGTCGCTGGTCGAGAGCGAAAAGAAGTACCGCCTCCTCGCCGACAACATATCGGACAGCATATGGATCCTCGACCTGGCCACCATGACCTTTACCTACAACAGCCCCTCGAGCGTGCATATCCTCGGGTATTCTGAGGATGAATCGGTGGGTCTCACCCCGGAAAAGATAGTGACGAAGGAGTCCCTGGCCCATGTGATGACTGTGCTGGCTGAAGAGCTGGCGCGTGACGGGCAGCCGGGCGTTGATCCGGACCGGACCATCAATCTTGAGCTCGAGCAGATCCACAAGCAGGGACACATCGTCTGGACCGAGGTCAACACGAAGCCGCTGAGAAACGAGTCCGGCGCCGTGACCGGCATACTGGGCGTGTCGAGGAACATCACGGAGCGAAAGCGCGCGGAGGAGCGCACCCGGCTGCAGCGGGACCTGGCGCTGGCGCTGAGCTCCGCGACGAATCTCGACGAGGCACTCAGGATCGGGCTGGAAGCGGCGGTACGGGGATCGGGACTTGACAGCGGCGGCCTCTACCTGACCAATCAGGAAACGGGCGACATCTACCTTGCCAGACACCAGGGTCTCAGCGAGGAGTTCGTCCTTCAGGTGTCCCACTATGTAAAGGGTTCGCCCGGCGTAAAGTTTTACCGTGCGGGCAAGCCGGCATACGGCAATTTCCGGGAGCTTGATTTTAATCTCGATCCCTCGACCTCCGCGGAGGGCCTTCGCGCCGTCGCGATGATACCGATACTCCATGACGGCAAAACGATCGCCGGCATGAACATCGCGTCCCACGAGCTTGACGGGGTCCCCCCTGCCGCCCGCGATTTCCTGGAGACGATCGCCACGTACATCGGCAACGTCATTGTCAGGATGGAGATGCAGGAATCCCTGAAGCGCAGCGAGGAAAAATTCAGGCTCATGATCGAGAACTCTCCCTTCCCGATCGCGGTGGTGGATGACGCGACCGGATGCATTTCCTATGCGAACAGGAGCTTCGAGGCGACGCTCGGTTATAACGCGATTTCCGTTCCAACGATGGATGCGTGGTGGAACGCGGCGTTTCCCGACCAGAAATACCGCAAGACGATAAAGGGAAAGCTTGTCAGGGGGGTGCACGCCGCTCGCGCCGGAAGCGCCACCGGGCTGTCCACGGAAGCGGACGTACGGTGCGCCGACGGCACGTTCAAGCATATTGAGATACATATGGTCTACCTGCGCGATCTCTGGTACTTTATCATGAACGATCTTACACAGAAGAAGATTAACGAGGAGATGATGATCCAGTCCGAGAAAATGCTTTCCCTGGGAGGGCTGGCGGCGGGCATGGCGCATGAAATCAATAACCCGCTCGGCATTATTTTACAGGGGGTCCAGGGCATCCGCAACCGTTTTTCTCCGGATGTAAAAAAGAACCGGGACGTCGCGGCAAAGGCGGGGACCGACCTGGGTCTTATCCTCGAGTACATGGAACAGCGTGATATCATCGACTACCTTAAGGGTATCCATGATGCGGGGATGAGGGCCGCCAAGATCGTGGAAAATATGCTTCAGTTCAGCAGACGCGGCGAAACAGTCATAGCGCCGGTCGACATCCACGCGCTCATAGACAAGACCATGGAAATCGCCTCCTATGATTATGATCTCAAGAAGAAGTATGACTTTAAAAAGATAACGATCTTCAGAAACTACGGAGAGGTGCCTTTTGTACCCTGCTCGGAAACGGGCATAGAGCAGGTGCTCCTTAACCTTTTTAAAAATTCAGCCCATGCCCTGGCCTCGGTCAGGACCAGGGACTTCAAGCCCCAGATCACGGTCAAAACCAGGGCAAAGGGAGGGTACGCGCTGATAGAGGTCTCGGACAACGGACCCGGCATCCCTGCGGAAATCAGGCGGCATATTTTCGAGCCGTTTTTCACCACCAAGGGCTCGGGCGGCGGAACGGGTCTCGGGCTGTCGGTATCGAACTATATTGTCGTAACGACCCATAACGGCATGCTTACCGTCAAGTCGGAGCCGGGGAACGGTGCCGCCTTTACCATCAAGCTGCCGCTTTCACGGGAGGAGATCGCGTGATCAGCGTGATTATCATCGACGACGAGGAAATGATCTCGAAGATGCTGAAAGGATATCTGGAAGATCAGGGGTTTGAGGTCGCAACGGCCGGCACCGGGGCGGAGGGTCTCGGCCTGATACGGAACGGCCAGTACGACGTTGCGGTCATTGACGTGCGCCTGCCGGACATGAGCGGGAACGACCTGGCGCTCAGGGCAGCCGCGATCAAACCGGGGATGAAGTTCATCATGCATACCGGCTCCGTCGACTATGTGCTGACCGGCGAGCTTAACGCTATCGGTGTCGATGCTGATTCGATTATCCGGAAGCCGGTAAAAGACATGGGCGAGATAGTGAGGATGATAGAGAGAAAAGTTCCTACCG
>JAKJGD010000066.1 GCA_022704585.1 Spirochaetota bacterium
GGGAGCTGCCCCTGGTCCAGGTACCGGACGCGATCGTAAGCCTGCCGCCGAGCCTGGCCCCGATATTTCTGCAGCTCGACATTTTCGGCGCGTTGAGCTGGGGTTTTTTCTCCGTGGTGCTCACGGTGTTCGTAATGGATTTCGTTGACACGATGGGCACGCTGATAGGGCTCTCGTACCGGGCAGGACTTCTCGACGAAAAAGGGGAGCTTCCCGAGATCGAGAAGCCGATGCTCTGCGATGCGCTTGCCATGGCGGCGGCCGCGCTCCTGGGGACCACGACCACCGGCGCCTACATCGAGTCGGCAGCCGGAATCGAAGAGGGCGCAAAATCAGGCTTCGCATCCGTGGTCACGGCGGTCCTGATGCTGTCAGCCCTCTTTTTCGCGCCGCTTTTTTCGGTCATACCGTCTTTCGCCTACGGCCCGGCCCTCATCATCGTGGGCATGCTCATGATAGCGCCGGTTGTCAATGTAAACTTCAACGAACTCTCCGAGCTTATCCCGGCTTTCATCACCATCACGCTCATGTGCTTTACCTATAACCTGGGGATCGGCATGACGGCAGGGTTCGTCTCCTACCCGCTCATGAAGCTCTTTGCCGGGAAGGTCAGGGAGGTCAACGCGGGAATGTGGATACTGTTCGCATTCTCGCTCGCATTTTTCATTTTTTACCCGTACTGATGCGTTACGAGGATACCGTGGCCCGGTCATTATATGATCGGCTTGCCGGAGAAAACCGATGGCTGAATTACGCGAACGATACGGCAATTGCGTCCTTGTGACCGGTGCGTCAAGCGGGATCGGGCTTGCCTTCGCGCACTACCTGGCGACCCGCGGGTTCCGTATTATCATGGTTTCGGACGAAGGGAAAAAACTCCATGAGATCATGACAGAATTGAAGCGTACGACCCCTGCTGATATCCATATCCTTCCCGGAGATCTGGCGGACAGAAAATTTCTTCACAGGATAACCGCTGCCTGCCGGAAATACGATCCCGGAATCATCATCAATAATGCCGGTTATGGCGTCATGGGTTATTATATTCAGCATGACTTCGAGGAGTATGAGAGGATGCTGGCCGTCGATGAAACGGCAATGATCTATCTGACACACCATTTCGCCAGGGAATTTTATATACATAACAGGAAAGGCGCTATAATAAACATTACGTCGGCCAATAATTATTTTTTGAAGGGGATTCCATTCAGCTCGGTTTATTCTGCCTCAAAAAACATGGTGAAAAACGTAACAGAAGCGATTTGCTATGAATTAAAGCCGTACGGTATTGACGTGATAAATGTTTCACCCGGCCCCACGGATACAGGGTTCCAGGATAAGGCGGGTACGAACCGCCTGTTCTGGTGCGAGTCGCCCATGAATGTCGTTGAGCAATCCTTCAAGTACCTGGGTAGGAAATCATCAATATTGACAAACCCCTACACGAGGGCAGGTCTTGCCCTGTACCGCCTGCTTCCCCTTCCGGCGTCAGTAAAGACCGGGCTGCGCGCAAAATTCTTCAGGGACATCCTCGGCAAGAAAGAACATTCTTCGCTGGATGGCGTTAAAAAAGAAACCGTCTCCTGATCTCCTTGAGTACTCCGATACTGATGCTTGCTTTAGTTCCATAATAGAGCCAGTGAAACATGGGTTTTCCGAAATATTCCGTGTAACCTTCGAAAATGACATAGGGAAAACCGAGGCGTTGTATGCGTGAAAGCTTCTCTGAAAAGGTGCTTGCGAGAATATATTTTTTACCGGATAAAAAAGCTTTCTGAAGCGCCAGGAGCTGAATCCTGGATCGTGACCGTGGCGTGCAAAAAACCTCGCTGTTGGTCCAGAGGCACGTTATTTCCACCATGTTGCCTTTCCGGACATCGAAAAACCGGGCCTCTTGCAATTGCCCGTGCGACAGGTACTGCTCATAACGGAGCGGGCTGGTCGTGTTAACGATCACCCCGCCGTTGAATATTCCCGGCTCGGTGAGCAGGCCGTAGACATCGGCGCGGGCGAGATATTCATCGTCAACGCTCACGCCGGTTATCTCAAGATACCTCTCTTTGAATCTGAGGAGATCTCTTTCATGTCGTATTTTGATAATTTTACTTTTCATGGGTAATCAATCGGTTCGTTTACATGAAGGTTAATGGAAAACAACGCACATAGATCCCGGTCGTATTATTTATGGCGCTCTTTCTTCATGTTCCTCTTCAGCTTCTTCCTCTTCCTGACACTGTAGCCGAAATAGCCGAGCGCGCGGCCAAGCAGGGCGAAGTATTCGCCGTGGTTATAGCAGACAAGGCCGGCGCGGTCCAGGCGGAGGCGGCCCTTTGGGTCAATGAGCGCCTCGTCCACGTTCACCGCGACGATCTCGGCGAGGAACAGGTCATGGGAGCCGAGCGGGATTGTTTTTTTGACACGGCATTCGATATTCACCGGGCTCTCCACGATCAACGGGGCTTCTACCGACGAGGCCGGGGCGGGCGTCAGGCCCGTGGCCGCGAACTTGTCCGTGTCCCGGCCCGATTTCACGCCGCAGAAGTCGGCCGCGCGGAGCAGCCGGCGTGTCACCAGGTTGACGACGAATTGTTTCTGGCCGGAAATGATGCCGTGGGAATATCGCTCGGACCGCACGGCGATCGAGAGCATGGGCGGCTCGGAATTCACGGTGCCGGTCCAGGCTATGGTGATGATGTTGGGCGCGCCTTTTTTGTCGGCGCAGGACACCATTACAACCGGCACGGGATTGAGTATTGTTGAGGGTTTCCATTGTTGTTTCGGCATGTCGCGTCCCCGATGATTATTGTATAACGTCAAATGATGTCTGAATAAAAATCAGAAGCTTTGCTATCCTGCCTACGCTTGCAGAAATAGCAGCAATATAATGGCATCAAATAGGTACAAAGCATGTCATGTGTAAAGGTGTTTTTTTTCGAAAAACATAATAAACCGCGCAAGCAATTAGTTATTGACGCTTTACCGACCTGGCGGGAAAATTGAATTCAATAATTGATAATTCCAATGACTTTTTTCTGATGATTCTACAGTTAAGCGTGTAGCTTATTAAGAAATTGCGGGTATCTGCTTGCCGTTTTTCTCCGGCAAAACAATCGAATAATATTGAATTGAGGGAGGCTGACTTGACCAGGAACATGATTATTATCGTTGCAACATTCTGTACGGCATTAATGCTCTCGAGCGGCTGCAAAAAATCCGAGGATAAAATGGCCCTCCTGTCCGCACTGGGTGGTGATCCCGACGTGTACGCCGGTAGCAGCCCGGAAGGCGATTTCATTGAGGTGACAATTGACCGGTCCTCAAAAAAGGTTAACTATACCAATTATACGTCATCCGAAACTCTTACTGACATGGATTATGTTTGGCTTGATCCGGCCGATGCCTTCAGCGATCCTAATCCCGGAGGATTTTCAATTCTCTATCGTATAGATCTTCCCTCTCCACCCTATGCTCCAGGTGGTTACGTCATGTTGAGCCTGTCGAATTTCATAAATTAATTGCTATATAATCACATCTGAGTAAAATATTCAATAAAAAAACTCAGGTGATAGCCATGCCGAGATATAAGGAAATAGAAAGAACACAATCGCTGTTAGTTCCTGTTCATTACGAGGATCAATTGCTTCCCGGGACCCTGGAGTATGCCATCGATGATATTGTGGACAATTACATTGATACAACCGTATTCGATGACAGATATAATAATGACGAAAACGGGGCAAAAGCGTATCCACCGGCAATTCTTTTGAAGATTATTCTGCTGGCGTATTCGAAGGGCTGTTATACGTCGCGGAGGATACAGGAACTGTGCCGTACCAATATCCAATTTATAGCAATATCGGCCAACTGCCAGCCGGACCATTCAACCATAGCCGCGTTCATCTCGTCACTGCAGGATGAAATCCCCCGTATTTTTTCGGATATATTGATCCGATGCGCCCAGCTTGACCTTGTCGGAGGCGAAGTGTTCGCACTCGACGGATGCAAGATATCGTCGAATGCCGCGAAGGAATTGAGCGGAACGATGAAAGAACTGGAGAGAAAAAAGCATCGGTTGCAGGCCCTGTGCGAGACCATGGTGGCTACCCATCAGTATAACGACCTGAAGGATCATGACGGCATCGGGAGACGACGTGAAAAGTACAGGAAAAAGATAGAAAAGATAGACGCATTCATACGAACGGCAGGACCGAAAAAAGGGAAGCGGAGCGGCGAAAACAAGAGCAACATAACGGACAATGAGAGCGCTACCATGAAATCGTCGCATGGCGTTATCCAGGGATACAACGGCCTTGCCGTGGTAGACGACAGAAACCAGGTGATCGTGAATGCCGAGGCTTTCGGCCAGGGAGCGGAAGCCGACCTGCTCCCCGGCCTTTTAGAGAATACCGGAAAGAACATGGGCCATGTGAAAGCGGGGTGGTCGTTTCATGAATCACGGGTGGTGGCGGACACCGGGTTTTTCTCCGAGCATAATTGCGAGTATCTCCGGAACAATAGCATAGATGGCTATATTCCGGACAAGTTTTTCAGGAAGCGCGATCCTCGGTTCCCGGCGAATTTCCCCCACCGGAAGCCGGGCAACAAGAACCTGTACGGGCATGACCGGTTCACCTTTGACAGCGAAACGAACCGGTTTATCTGTCCCCGGGGCAATATCCTGAAATTCGACGGCAGGAAAAACATGCACGGTCATATCGGCAGACGCTACGTGATCAAGGATAAAAGCTGCCTTACCTGCCACCTGAAGACCGAGTGCCTTAAAAAAAGCGCAAGGGTCCGTACGATATTCATCACGGACATACCGAAATCGAAAACGAACTCGGAAGCTATGATCGAGAAGATTGACACGCCAATTGGAAGAAAGATGTACTCAATGCGAATGGGAATCGTAGAGCCGGTGTTTGCGAATATACGATACTGCAAGGGGATGAACCGGTTTACGCTTCGCGGAAAAGACAAGGTCAATATTCAATGGCTTCTCTATTGTTGTGTGCATAATATTGAAAAAACGCTGAAGGCGGAGACCTGAACGTAAGATCTGCAATAATTGTTCGATGAGTTGAGAAAAACGATAAGCAGAAAGATGATTATATAAGAAACATCTCCCGGTTTTAGGGGCCGGGAGATACTGTGTTTGCCGGTTATTTATGAAATTCGACAGGCTCGTTCGCTGAAATCCCGGGTGAGGTCGTTGTTTTTGCCGGTTTTGATTCGGCCGATGGAATGCTGGAGCCTCCTACCTTCGCGTTTAAACGCAAGGACGTGAAGCAGAGCCAGTACTATGAAAGGGCATTCAACTGGCTGCATGTGAAAGCCGATGATGGCGACGGCGAGCCCGACATGATGTGCGGGTTTGCCGCTTCCGATTCATCCGATAACAATGGCAGGCTTTATGGAGCTGAGTATAGTATCCATGATGATGCATCGGCAGACATAAATCCTGAAGTACTCGGTATAGGAGACCTTGTGCAAGAAGCGGAGTCCGGCGCGTTCGTTTGGTGGACCGCTCCGGAGCCGCATGAATGGGCCGATTCAATCGTGATGATAGGCGATCCTACTTCAGCGGCGCAGCTTATTTATGGGGAGAACCAGGGCGGCGGTGGCGCCTTTGCCCTGCCCCAGGCCTCGTCCAAGGACTTCCAGCCAGCCTATGCGGGAACCTATGCGGCCATGCTGTACCAGTATGACAAGGGAGCGGCTCCCGGGGATGAGGAATCGGTAGAAACTCACACCATAGTCATTACCGCAGGGGGTGGCGTCCAGGTATTTAATTTCGGCGAAAACACCTCAACCGGCACACCGCTTTTCAGCGATACGGCAATGACCCCTGTCGCGGATTACGATTCAGAATCGCTGGTTAATGATTTGAACACGTACTCACTTCTCAATGACGCTCTTGACCATGCAAATTTTCCCGGGATACGGAATGCGTATCTCTGCCATGGCGCGTTTATCGCCGAGGGATCCATAGACGAAAATCCTGCTACTGCCGTCATCATCTTCGATCCGGAGGGCGGGTTTGCCGGTTTCCATATATATGATTGCTACGAATCAGGCGACGGATCGGATGACATCCTGGGCTTCGGACTCGCCATCAAGGACACGAATTTCGTGAATCCTGATTAAGTATGCCCCGCAGAGCCCACGGACGAAAGCCGTCCGTGGGTTCTTTGCCTCCTCTCTTTAAGTTAAGCCGTCATGTTTGCTGTCACGCGCATTGTAATCTTGAACAGGGCCTGCCCGGCTTGCCGACGCGTACCGGTTACGGCCTGAACCGTATGGTAAACCGCGTGCCCGCCGACCGGTCGAGCGTTGCCTCGCCTCTCAGCTGCTCTGCGAGCAGCGGGACCAGGGACAGGCCCAGGGTGTCCGTTTTGCCCGGGGTGGTGCCTTCCGGTATCCCCACGCCGTTATCGCTGATGACCAGCCTGGCAAAACCGTCATCCTTCATCCTGAATATCACCGATATCTCCGGCGAACCCTCCCACCCGATGGGGAAGGCGTGTTTGATCGAGTTGGTTATAAGCTCGTTAATGATGAGGCCGCAGGGTACTGCATGATCAATAGTGATTTCCGCCTGGTCGAGCTCAAGGTTGAGGTTGATCTGCCTGGTCATGGCTGAATAACTGCTCATAATCTCGTGCGCAAGCTGCATGATGTATGTGCGGAGGTTGATGTGCCCGAAGTCCTTCGATTGATAGAGGGTTTCGTGCACGAGTGACATGGACCTGATCCGGTTCTGGGCCTCGGTAAACTGCCTGCCGAGCTCCGCATCAGTGAAATAGCGTGACTGCAGGCTCAGGAGGCTGGTGATGATCTGCATGTTGTTCTTCACCCGGTGATGAATTTCTTTCAGGAGCGTCTCCTTTTCCGCGAGTGAGCTGCGTATATGCTCTTCCGACTTTTTCCTCTCGGTGATATCAAGATTGAACTCCGCTACCATCCAGTGCCCGTCGCGGGTCTGGAAGGGGATCGAGTGGACCTCGATGACCCGGTTGTTTTCATTGGAAAGCACTTCTTCCGTAACGGTGACCATTTTCGTTTCAAGGGCGCGCGGTATACCGCAGGTAGGACAGGCACAGTCGCGCCCCATAAAGTAATTATAGCATTTTTTACCCTCGTACGGGCCGTATGTCTTCTGCCATTCCGGGTCAACATAGCGGAGGTTGTAATCCGCGTCTATGATATCGATTCCTGTCTTGGTGACACCGAGGATGTATTCCAGCCGCTGCTGGGTTTCCAGGAGGGCCGCCTCTGCTATCTTGCGGTCGGTAATATCGTAGAACGCTGCAACCACGCGGTCCCGTCCTATCGGGAAGGCCTGGACAAAAAACGCGCCGGTGATGCGGGCGTCTTTGTAATTGACCTCCTCTGTGTGCCAGAGAGATTGTGTTTTACATACCGTGCGGTAATGATCCGGGATATCGGTCTGCGCGTGTGAGGGGAAAGCCTCCTCGATGGTCTTGCCGATATACTGGGTGTTGTCCACTCCCAGGATTGTGTCCGCCGCGGGATTGGCGCCGGTGAACACGAGGCGGCCGTCGGGCTCCAGCTTGTAAAAATGCATCCCCTGCGGCGAGGATTCAATGATCGATCGGTAAAGCTCTTCACTTTCAGCAAGTTTCGTTTCTGCATTCCTGCGATCCGTGACGTCCTTGATCGCACCGATGATTGAGGTCACTTCGCCCCCCTCCCGGTCTCTGAGCGGCCTTGTGAAGATATGGATCCATCTCATGGTGCCGTTTTTTAAGAACGTGCGGCACTCGATTTCGTCCGGTCTGCCGCTGATTACAAGGTTCTTCTGGAAAGCCAGGAATTCCGCTTCATCATCCGGGTGTATGATGCCTATCCATCGATCCGAGGAGGCCACCTCCTCCGGAGTGCGGCCTGTTATGTTCTGGAGGTTTTCCGACATATAGGCCAGGTGGAGTCGCCCGTCATCGCCAACAGTAAACTTGAACACGTAGTCTGTTGACAGCTCGGAGATGATGCGGTAGCGCTCCTCGCTTTCACGGAGGGCGGCGTCTATTTTCGTTCGCTCCGAAATATCATGCGAAATCGCGAGATAGCTGGTGATATCCCCCTTCCGGTCGCGCATCGGGGAGAGGTCGACCTCGGCAAGGAACTCGGTCCCGTCTTTGCGTAGGAGGGTGTACTCGGAGCGGTG
>JAKJGD010000067.1 GCA_022704585.1 Spirochaetota bacterium
AATGCGGGGCGTTCCCATCCCGATTTTCTATTGCAACGAATGCGGAAAGGAAATCATCAACAAGGACACCATCAAGGCAGTTCAGGAGCTGTTTGCAAAAGAGGGCTCCACAGCCTGGTTTGCACGGGAAGCCTCTGAAATCCTGCCGGATCATGTCCGCTGCTCCTGCGGGCATAACACGTTCCGGAAAGAAACCGACATCATGGATGTTTGGTTCGATTCTGGCTCAACCCATGCCGGGGTTCTGGAAACAAGGCCGCAGCTTGGCTGGCCGGCCGACATGTACCTTGAGGGAAGCGACCAGCACCGGGGATGGTTCCAGTCCTCATTCTGGCCGGCCATGGTGCTGCGCGGCCGTGCTCCCTACAATACCGTCCTCACGCACGGTTTCATGCTCGACGAAGACGGAAAGGCGATGTCCAAATCGCTGGGCAACGTCAAGCCGCCCGAGGATATCATTAAAGAATACGGTGCGGATATCGTCCGTCTCTGGGTCTCCTCCGAGGAATACCGCAACGACGTCCGCATCGGCATGAACATGCTCAAGCAAATCGCCGACTCCTACCGGCGCATCCGCAACACGTTCAAGTTCATAATCGGCAACCTGTCCGACTTTTCGGAAAAGGACGCGGTAGCCTATGAAAACCTCTCGGACCTGGACCAGTGGCTTCTTCACAAGCTTTACACCCTCTCTGAGCGGATTATCGAGCATTATGAGAAATTCGAGTTTCATCTGGTCTACCGGAAGATCCTGAACTTCTGCGCCGTAGAACTCTCATCCATATATTTCGATATATCAAAGGATCTTCTCTACGTTGAGCTGCCCGATTCGAAAAAGCGCAGGGCGATCCAGACGGTCCTGTCGGAGCTTTTGAATTCGCTCGCGCGCCTGGCCGCTCCGGTCCTCGCCTTCACCATGGAAGAAATATGGCAGTTCATCGGCAGAAAGGGATCGGTGCACATGGACAGGTATTATCAACTTGATAAAAAATATGAGAATCCCGCGATCGAGGAAAAAATAGAGCGGCTGGTTGACATCAAGAAGGACGTCCTGAAAGAGCTTGAAATATGTCGGAGGGAAAAAAAGATTAAATCGTCGCTCGAAACCGACATCACCCTGTTTGTGAGCGACGAGAATGCCAGGAAGCTTATGGCCGCCATGGGCGAGGACCTGTCGCGATTCTTCCAGGTCGCGGCCGTGACACTCGCATCTTCCAAGACCGACGGGATGGCCGATTACGAAAAATCCTCCGTGTCGGTTAAAAAAACAGGCGGCAAAAAATGCGTGCGCTGCTGGAATTATTTTGAGACCATCGGCACGGACCCGGCTCACCCGGAGCTCTGCAAGCGCTGCACCGATGTCATTACCGCGAAAAAATAGGACCCCTGGGGAGCCATTCATGAACAGAAATTCCATCAGAAATTACGGCCTGCCGCTCGTGCTTATTGCAGCAATCCTCGCACTCGATATCGTTACCAAGCAGGCGATCGTCAGGGATTTCAGCTTCGGAGAGCGATCAGACTTCCTGGGCGGGTTCCTCCGCCTCTCCCTTGTTTACAACGAGGGCGGCGTTTTCGGTATTTTGCAGGGGCACAAGAACCTCTTCCTGGTCGTGTCCATCATCGTCCTGACCCTGATGATGATCTATTACCTGTTAGAGAAAAACAAGACCGTTCTTTTCAGCGTCTCGATGGCCTGCATCATGTCCGGGGCTGTGGGTAATATTATCGACCGCCTTGTTCCGGGCCGGCCGGGCGTCGTTGATTTCATATCCGTTGGCGTAGATGGAATATACCGCTGGCCGTCATTCAACGTAGCGGATTCTTCCATCGTGGTGGGCGCGTTTTTATTGATACTGGTATTTTACCGGGAAGAGCGGAAGCGCAAGAGCCAGGAGCCGTAACGGACATACCGGCAGTTACTGTTCCCGTATGACGATCTCGCCCTCGCCGATCATCTCATCCTTTTTCAAAGCACGAACAAGATAGGTGCCACCAGAATAGAGCGACAGGTTAGCGGTCGCTGTCTGCCCGTCCGGCTTTACATCGACCGTAATAGTGTCAACCTGCTGCTTTTTACCGCCTTTAACTTCCTGGACCTGCACGGTAATGGAATTTACCCCGAACGGCTCCCTGCTCGAGATTATCGCCAGAAGCTCGCCTTCTATGAATTCACCGCCGCAATTTACGCCCTTTCCCTCGGGAGAGATTCCTTCACAGAACTCAATAGATTTGGTCCGGGAACAGCCGGCCAGGAGCGATATGATCACAAGCATAAAAACAATGTATTTCATTGTTGCAGCCACCCTTCATGGAAAATAGAGGGAGCGCAATCAGCGCGCATCCTTCGTCTATTGTGATACATAGAGCGATTCATTACAATCAAAAAAAATCGTTATCAGCTGGTAATTCCCGGCCAACGGCTGTTCCACATATGAAAGCCATAATGATTCTTGACAAAATTTCCATACTGCGCGGATATTAACAATTTCACAGAGACAGCGCCGGGCTCGGCGCAGGAAATAAATCAACACCGGAAGGACAGTAGCTGCGATGAATCCTCTCGTCATAGGCGGAACCGGCTTTATCGGCTATAACATCGTCAAAGCGCTGATCGACAAGGGGTTCCCGGTCCGGAGCACTCGGCGTGAATCAAGCAACACGCTATTTCTCCGAAAGATCAAGCCGCAACTGGTGGCGGCTGATATCGAGGACCGCGCCTCCCTGAAGCTTGCAATGAAGGGTTGTGATGTCGTGTTCATGGCGGCCGGCCACTATCCCCGGTACAGCGTGGGCCTGAAAACGCAGGTCGCCTACGCGGTACGCACTATCCGGAATGTTCTGGAAGCGGCGAGGGAGAGCGGCATCGGCAGGTTTATCTTTACCAGCTCGGTTACGACTCTGAGATACGCGGGAGGGAACCGCCTGGTGAGCGAGCAGGACGGGATCGCCGAGCCGCCCGGCAGGTCAGTCTATTTCGCCGTCAAGTATGCGATGGAGCGTGAGGTCATCCGGGAGCTTGAGGACGGCATGAGCGGCACGATCCTCAACGTCGCCGGTTGCCTGGGTCCCGGTGACATCAAGATGGGCACCGGTTTTTTTGTCGTCGAGATGGCGAACAGGACCCTTTCCCGCTACATCGACGGGCGCATCAATTTTGTCGACAGTGAGGATGTCGCTGAAGCACATATAGCTGCCGCACTTCACCCAAACCCGGCACGGCGGTACATAGTCGGCAATCACAATACAACCGTGTCGGGACTCCTTGCCATGATCTCCGAGCGATACGATGTCCCGATGCCCCGGAAAAAGTTACCTCTCGGGGCCGGGTACCGTGCCTCTCTCCTCAAGGAATACGCCGGATATATCAGAAAGCAGCGGGTGAGCATTCCACTTGAGTTCGTTGACATGCTCCGCTTCGGCCAGCATTACGACTGCTCGAAGGTGCGGTCCGGGCTCTATAATATTTCCACGCCCCTGGAAATAACTCTGGACAAATCCTACAACTGGTTTAAAAAATTTAAATATATAAAATAAGGCTTTATGACACGCCGGAGCGTGTTTATGAAAAAATAATAAACAGAATGGAGAACATTTCCATGAGCGGTATTACCAGAGAAAAGATTCAAGCGGATGTTTTGAAAATAATAGCATTGCTCGGCGAGACAAAGCCGGAACAGCTTAAGCTCGAGGACAGGCTACGGGAGGACCTGGGGTTTGACAGCCTGAAGAGCATGGAGGCCCTCTCGAGGATCACGGAGCTGTACGATGTCGATCCGGAGCTCGACGAGGTCATGGAGCTTAAAACCCTGAAAGAAATCGTCGATTACATGGTAAAAACCCTGATAAAATAATATACTTTTCCACACCTTCCTGTTGCATAGAATCCAGAGAGCACGGAAACAATCTGTAAATATGACAACTGTCAGGACACAGCCATGCATGTAACGTTTATCTATCCCTCTTTCGAGCGGCACGCGAAATCACATCCCGTACTCCTGGAGTACGTTCCCTGTGACGAGTATCTCGGTTCTCCTTCGCTCGGGATCGCCCAGCTCGCCTCGGTCACACCCGATGATATCACGATTAAATTCATCGACGACCGGATCACGCCCTTCGATCCCGACAGGGAAGAGGCCGACCTGTTCGCCTTATCGTTTTTTACTCCGGCAGCGATGCGCGGGATGGAAATCGGCCGCGCGCTTCTCGCGCGAGGCAAAAAGGTGGTAATGGGCGGCATCTTCCCCAGCATGATGCCCGAGGAAGTCGCTGCGTCATGCACGAGCGTCGTGATCGGCGAAGGTGAGCCGGTCTGGAAGGATATCCTGAATGACGCACGGCACGGCACGATGAAACCGGTTTACCGCGCAGCGGAGCCGTTCGATCTTGCCACTGCCGCGCCGCCGATGATCGATCTCTATATCGACGCGGAAAAGCCTGGCATGCAGATGGACGATTATCCGCTCCAGGCATCGCGCGGTTGCCCGTTAAGCTGTTTCGCCTGCGCTCTGCCGGGCGTCATGGGGAAAAAATTCAGGTTCTTCAGCGAGGATACCAACATCCGTGCGGCGCTCAATTTATATGCCCGCAACAAGAGAATATGCATCACCGAGGACACATCGTTCCTGTTCCTGGGAGGCGCGCGCCGCAGGTTCAAGAAGTTCCTCCTGGACCTGTGGGAGCGGACGGATCACGCCCCGATCCGGGTCAGCTACATGGGCATCAGCATGCCTATGGTGCTTTCACTCGAAGACGATTTCATGGAAATCATCCGGCGGGTGGGGATCCGTCGTTTTTATCTCGTGGGCGGATTCGACCCTATCACGCAAAAAGCATTCGGTACGGGAGACCGCGAGGCATTGGAAAAGGCCGCACTCGTTATCAAGCGGTGCCATGAATACGGGATCGAGCCGTACACCTCGATGCTGGTCGGCACGGAGCTTGACGATGAAGCCGTGTTCGACCGGATGCTCGAGTTCGGAAACGCGACCGGCCTTGAAAAAACGGAGTTTGCCATCGCCACGCCCTATCCCGGCACCCCGGCCTGGCACCAGATGGCAGCTGAGAACCGGCTTCTTCACCGGAACTGGACGAAATACAATGACGCCAACGTGGTGTTCAGGCCGAAGCACATGAATCCCGAGCGGCTTCAGGAAGGCTACCTCTACCTCTGGAAGGAATTCTACCGGACGAGGCAGCACCTCAGAGGTCTGGACCACGATCAGTGCACCATCCAATTTTAAGGTAGGGACACCATTATGAGCAACCTGAAATATAACCCCATCATCCACAACCTGGATGAGATCGCTTCGCTCTCCCCTCGGGTCATCAACCCGGGGATAAACAGCGATGAGACCGAGACCGTGGATATGCTGGTTGAAACCATTCGCAGATATGCCGCGGCGCACATCAAACCTCTTGAAATCGACCATGACTCGACGATCCCCGAGATAGTGCTGAAAAAAGCCGCCGAACTCGGCCTCTTCGGCCTGACCGTCAACAGCACCTACGGCGGGGCCGGCCTTTCGCTGAAAGCCACCTGTCGCGCCATCGAGGAACTTGCTTTTTTCGACAGCAGCACGGCGACTACGATCGGGCTTCATGCCGGTCTCGGCCTCAGGGGACTCAATTATCTCGCCCCGGAACAGCTCCAGAAAGCCTATCTCCCGCAACTTGCCCGCGGCGATGTGCTTGCCGCCTTTGCCACGACAGAGCCGGAAGCGGGAAGCCACATAGCGAATATAAAAACGAAGGCCATCGGCAGCGACGCGCGGCGTGAGCTTGTCATCAACGGGAGCAAGATCTACGTCACCAACGGCAGTCTCGCGGGTGTCTTTACCATACTGGCAGCGACTCCGGACCTTGCCGGCAACAAGAAAGGGCATTCGGTGATCCTCGTACCCCGGGACACGCCGGGTCTTACCGTCGGAGAAAAAGAGCACAAGCTGGGAATGAGGGGCTCCTCCACCACCTCGCTGTTTTTCGACAATGTCACCGTGAGTTATGACAACATCATCGGCACGCCGGGGCTCGGCATGGAGCACCTGGCCGATATCCTCATCTGGGGACGGATACTCATGTCCGCAGGTTGTCTTGGATCGGCGCGCTATGCCTTCTCGCGGGCCTGCGAGTACGCCACGGTGCGAAACCAGTTCAATGCACCGATCGGTACGTTCGGCATGATCCAGTCAAAGATAGCATCCATGAGAAAATCGATCTACACGATGGAAGCGCTGATCAGGAGCACAACGCAAAATTTCGAGGAAGGCAAGGATATCACCTTTGAATCGACCGTCACCAAGGTGGCCTGCTCGGAAGGCGTCTGGAACATTGCTGACGAGGCCCTCCAGATACACGGCGGGTCCGGGTTCATAGAGGAGACCGGCATCGCGCGGGTGCTCAGGGACTCGCGGATCACCCGCATCTTCGAGGGCACGAACGAGGTGCTGCGCTATCACACGGCGCTCCAGGCCTTTTCGTGGAACAGGGACGACCTCATGAAAGCGGGATTCGGCCCTGGACTTCATGAATCACTTTCCGCCCGGGACGGGGAGCTGCTCTCAGCGAAAGCGGACTTTGACGAAATCCTTTCGCACATAAAAAAAACATATGGCTTCTCGGTGATGAGGAACCAGTTCGTTCTGTACATGCTGGCAAACGCGGCGATCTCTCTGAACAGCATGATCTCGGTCCTTATCTACACGAACGGCATACTGCTATCACCGGCGTCCGAGAGCGTGAAAACCTACTGCATGAAGCTGTGCGCATCGATCATCGCAGATCATGCGGGCGCGATTAGTTTCATTCGCCAGAAAATGCAGAGCGGCAAACCGCTCAACCTGCATGACGAGACCATTGCAAATTATGAATATGAACGGGTCCTTGGCAAGCCGCTTGCCATGTGATGTCAATCTCTACCGCGGGTTGCTGACTCGACCAGCCTCTGGAGATGTGGCAGAAATATCTCCATCAGCGTCGCCTTGACCCATTCGCGGTATTTCCTGTCCGTGTGTTTCAATCCGAGTATCCTCGCCTGGCAGTAATCCGCGCCGAGAAGATGGAGCAGGAGGTTGTTGAATCCTGAAAGAAACCGTTCCACCTCGGCATCGGACGCACGTAAGAGAATTTTCTCCTGGAATGTCTTCCTGGTGCTGGCAAGCATTTCAGGAATGTAACGGTACCCCGGAATACTCTCAAATTCGGTCGCTATGACCATGTTTATCACGATGATCCGCAGCGCTTCTGGATTGAGGTAATGGTGGGCAAGAAAGCGGTCCAGGTAGGTCGAGAACCCGTTTTCCACGCTCATATCGGTCATCCCTTCAAGAAATGAGATATTGGAACGGTAGAAATCATCGCAGATATCCTTCATGATCGTTGCAAACAGTTCCGCTTTATTCGGGAAATGATAGCGAATGAGCTCGTGGTTAAACCCCCCTTCCTTTCCAATCATACGCATGCTGGCTGCCTGATATGGCAGCCGTGCAAACACGTTCTTTGCAGCGGTTATAATCTTCGCGCGGGTTAAAGCAGACTTGTTGTTTGTATCCTTTATGGATCCTGTTTTTTCTGTTTTTTTCATGATATCAGATACTTTATATATTCATTATTATCACTGCCGGGGTTTGCCATCTGACCCGGGACGGTCATGTTGACAGGGCTCATGTAATAATAGATGCTTCCCGATGCGGAAATTGTCAATATTTTTTTCACGATCGTGAAAATATTCTTGACACACGGGAGAGGTTGGATGTATTTATTTCACGATCGTGAAAATGAACATCCGCGATTGCCTGACCTGGAAATTACATAGCATAAACCGGAGGATACGATATGGGCGCCCTTGAAGAAGATATCAGGAAGTTTTTAAAAGACCAGGGGATTTCGGTCATGGGCATGGCCGGCCCTGAGCGTCTGGAAGGGCCTCCGTCACTGGACCCCTCGTACACCATGCGCGGAGCGAAATCAATCGTGTGCTTTGCCATGCCGATGAATGTCGAGGCCATATATGACTTTTTATCAAAGAAGACCCCGGTCACCCATAATACCGACCAGCTGATAGCAAACCAGAAGATTCATCATATCGCCACACGGCTTGCGGCTTACATTAAAACCATGGGCCACCGTGCCCGCGCGGTCCCGACTAACAATAATTATCGGCGCTCCCCCGATGTGTTTG
>JAKJGD010000068.1 GCA_022704585.1 Spirochaetota bacterium
ATCCCGGCCGCTGTCGGGTAGAGCGAGGTCAGCTCCGAAAAGCACATGGACGAGAGCAGGCAGAGCAGCCCCGCCAGCAGGATCGATATCCACGCCAGCTCGCCGACCATGATGGTGGCGACCTGGATGCCCGCGAGGTAGCACGACGTCGCGATGGCCATGCCCGCCGACGTCGAGATGATGGTCCTGAGCTTCAGTACTTTTTTGAGTTCGCCCATTGCTTTCTCCTATGCGTCCGGCCAGATGATCATGGTGATGGCGTCGAGCCGCACCACGTCCTCCTGGCTCGCCTTGACGCGTATCTCCCCCTGCAGGTACTTCTGGGAGGGATTCAGGTCGCCCCAGAACATGTCGCAGAGATCCTCGCTCGTCGCGCTCACGATGATGTCCGCTGCGCCCTCCGCCCCGGCCTTGAACGAGATGATCTCGCCCTTCACGACGTCCATGGTGAACGCGTCCTTCGTGTCGTCCGCGACGAAGTGCAGGAGCCTGGTCCAGTCCCGCTGCATTTTCCTGAGCCGCTTGTTTTCATTGCACTGGACCTGGTAGTCCGCCAGCGCATCGATAATCTCCTGACTTGTAGCCATGTTCCTCCTCCCGGTTCTATATGCGTTGTTAATCGTTTGCGCCCAGGCCCGCCTCCCGCGAAAGCTCCTTCAGGGAGTCCGCGAGCGCGGTCAGCACGGTATCGACCTCGTCGGGAGCGATCACCAGCGGCGGCATGAGGCGGCAGATGCTGGGATCGTTGCCGGTATAAATCGCAATCACGCCCCGGTCCGCCATCTTCCTGGTGAGCCGCGGGCCGATCGACTCGTTCGTGAACTGCAGCCCCATCATGAGCCCCTTTTGCCGCACCTCGAGGAGCAGGCCGGGATACTCTTTCAGAAGGCCGTCAAAGCCGGCGCGAAAGCGCCTGCCCATCTCCTCCGCGTGCGCCGGCAGGTCGTGCTTTGTAATGTAATCGATCACCGCCAGCCCGACCATGCACCCCAGGTCAGAGCCCCCGAAGGTCGAGAGATGGATGAAGGGATGGGGAATGAAGAAATCCTGTATGTCTTCCTTGAATATGGTGGCCGAGATCGGGTAGAGCCCTCCGCCGAGCGACTTTGCCACGGTCATGATGTCCGGGACCACGCCCCAGTGCTCGCTCGCAAACATCCTGCCCGTGCGCGCGAACCCGGTCTGCACCTCGTCAAAGATGAGCAGCGTCTCGTGCTCGTCGCACAGGGCGCGGACGCCGGCCAGGTAGTCGTCCGGGGGAATGTTGATCCCGCCCTCGCCCTGTATCGGCTCGAGGATGACGGCGGCCGTGTCCGCGGTGATCGCCTTCTTCATCGCGCCCAGGTCCCCGAACGGGACCATGGTGAAGCCCGGCATCAGGGGCCCAAACGGCTCCCTGTACGCGTCGCGGCCGATCGCGGAGAGGGCGAACCCGGTGTGGCCGTGGTATGCCCTGTCCGTGTAGATGATCTCCTTTTTCATGGTGTGCCCGCGCGCAATCTTGATCGCCGCGTCGTTGGCCTCGCCTCCCCCCACGCCGAACACCGTGCATTTCAGGTCGCCCGGTGTTATCTCCGCAAGCTTCTTCGCGAGGTCCGCCTTGGGCTTGGAGCAGAGCAGGAAGACGCCGATGTCATATGTATCGAGCGCCTTCTTCAGTGCATCCACGATCTCGCGGCTGTGCCTTCCGACGTTCATGATGCCGGAGCCGGTCTGGCAGTCTATGTACTTTGTGCCGGTAATGTCCCAGACGCAGGCGCCTTCCCGCCGGTCCTCGATAATGTCGAGTCCGGCCGCCTTCATGGTGCGCACCTTCATCGGGCTGATGTATTTAGAGAAATCGGAAAGGGCCTGTTCCTTTACGCGTTGAGAATCATTTGCCATGTGACGCCTCCAGCCGAATAGTATGAAAACAGCCGTCCCCCCTTTTTTTGAAAGAACCCCCGGCCGGGCCGCGGAGCCTTCGCGCGGCTCCTCCTGCCGTCAGCCCGGTATCCACTTGTCCCTGCCCCGGTCAGGTGCGAGCGGGTTTGTCCTGAGACGGAACCTCCTTCAGCAGTATCGTCAGCAGCAGCGCCAGGCAGAACAGCGCGGTGATGATTTTCATGTTGAAGAAAATGACGATGGGAATGCCGCTGATCTGTCCGCTCAGCATCAGCATGCCGTTGGATGTGGCCTCGGGAACCGGATGGGTCTTTTCAACTGCATAGGTCAGCCCCACCGGCAATGCCGGCACCAGGAAAAACCCGAATATGAACCCGCTTATTCCCAGCAGTATGATGGAAGTCGCAAATTGAATAACAAGGGTGAGCGGTATTGCCATTAAGACTGCAAGCACGAGGAACAGCTTTCTTTTATGAAATTTGTCCGACAGCGCCGAGAGGATTACCGCGCCGAACATGCCGCCGACCACCATAAGGCCGCCGACTATGCCGGGAGCGAGCTTTGGATCTATATCCAGGGGCCTGTTTTTGAATATGGAGTCTATTGCAGTCAGTATGCCGTTGAAAGCCCCGAGACCGATGAAAAAAAGCATTAACAGCAGGCTGAAGTCCCTGTTCCGGAACAGGGACTTCAGCCCGATCGTCATGGAAACTTTTCTTTCCATGGCCAGGGGATTAGGCGCCACTGGCGGTCGTTCTTTAACGAATATCAGGAACAGTACCATCCCGACGAGTGCCGGTATCCCGTATGCGATGAGGATGACATCTATACCCTCACTGATCGCACCAGTTTCACGGTAGGCCGCCATGATGAAATCGGTCGCGAACATTACTATGGTAAAGCCTATGAACATAGACATGGTCAGCAGACCGGATGCGAGCGCTTCCTCCTTTTCCGGGAACCAGTTGGCGGCAAGCTTCGTGAAGGCGTTTAATACGAACGGCTGGGCAACGGCGCATCCTATCATGCAGGCGAGAAGCCAGCCGTAACCCGGCGCGAAGATCCGGAGGAACCCGCATGCCCCGATAAGGACCACGCCGATGCCGGCCCCCTTTTTCAGCCCGAACTTGTCAATGCACCAGGCCGCCGGAATGGCGAACGGAAGCCAGGAGAACATGGCCAGCATAGCCAGGTAATCAATGCGGTCTATATTGCCGCCGGTATATATGGACGCCGCGTCTCCTGCAATGGGAGCGAACGTCATCCACATGATTTGCGATACGGCGGTGACAAGCATGTATATGGACAGCACGACCCAGCGATACGGAGATACCTTTGACTGCAGATCATTATGCATAATGCCTCCGCCGTTCATGGTTTCCGGATGCGCCGGAATGCCCCTCCCGGATTCCGCACCCGGACGAGAAAGCCTCACGTCGCGAGCAGGGTATCCCGCGCATGCACGACCGGACGGTAGCGGGGAAAGACCCGATGCCGGCCGGCCCCGGTCAGAGCTCTATCTCCATACCCTCGCTCGCGATGTCAATCTCGAGATCGCCCACCCGCCGGGGGTTCATCCCCATGTAGGTGCGGGCGTTCACGAGCACGTTTTCGAGCTTGTCGTCGTCGTAGTTCGGTTCGTGGTGAAACAGGAGGAGGCGCCTGACATTGAACATGCCGGCAATGTCGATGGCTATGGTGGCCGACGAGTGGCCGAACTCGAACTTGCTGATGGCCTCCTCGAAGGTGTACTGCGTGTCGAAAATGACGACGTCGGCGTCCGAGAAAAAGGCCCGGTATTTCTCGATATGGTCTATCTCGTTGATGTTGAACTCGCAATCGCTGGTGTAGACCATCACCGCTCCCCGGTCCTCGATCCTGAAACCGTAGGCACCGCCCGGATGGGGCATGACCTTGTTCAGCACCCGCGCGTCGTTGAGGAAGAGCTCCTCCTCCGATTCGATGGTGAAAAATTCCTTGGTGGACTGGAGATAATCGAAGGTGACCGGGAAATGGGAGAATACCTGCTGGTGGTCAAGGCGCTGCTTTAAATCCTTGAACGCGGAGTAAAAATTGAACCGGTTACCCCTGATGTACATGGGAACGAAAAAGGGAATGCCCTGGATATGGTCCCAGTGGGTGTGCGATAGAAAAATATTGGCGGTGCCTCTGCCCTTGCCGAAGTCCCCTTTCATCATTTCCATGCCCATGGCCCTGAGCCCGCTGCCGCAGTCCAGGATAATGATGTCGCCCGACGAGGTAGTCACCTGTATGGAGGTCGTGTTGCCCCCGAACGTACTCCGTACCGAGACCGGCAGGGACCGCACGAAAGAATCTATGGCCTCCTCCGATGATATGTCGCCGGGTTTGGCCAGGGACAGGGCCCTGCGTATTTTCGTCTCCACATTGTCGCTGGTTAGAGGGGTCGGAAGCGACCCCCTGACGCCCCAGAGCTTGATTCTCATACTGTTTCTCTTTTTACGTATAGTGCCCGGCCGCCCGGAGCGGCAGCCCGGTCCCCCCATGAATCGAATCATTATTGTAATACGGTTATATATTTAGTCAATAGAAATATGCTCCCGCTACAGGCCGGCAATAAAAAGATTGACATGATACGGGCCTGCTTTATCAGATGTGGTAGCTTCGGCCTCACCATTACTGACCAGGGAGCGAATATGAAATTCTCGGAAAGGATTCTCCAGGTAAAACCCTCACCGACACTTGAAGTAACGGCCCTTGCCAACGCGATGAAGGCAAAGGGGATCGATGTCATCGGGTTCGGAACCGGGGAGCCCGATTTCGACACCCCGGAGCACATCAAGCAGGCCGCTATAAAAGCGATCATGAACGGCAAGACCAAGTACACTCCCTCCGGCGGCATACCGGAGCTCAAGAAGGCCATTGTCGAAAAGTTCAAGCGCGACAACAACCTGGAATACAAGGCCTCCGAGGTCATCGTTAACTCGGGCGGCAAGCACTCGTTTTACAACCTGATGCAGGTCATACTGAACAGGGGCGACGAGGTCATCATCCCGTCCCCCTACTGGGTCTCGTACCCGCCGATGACCCTGCTGGCGGACGGCACCCCGGTCATCGTGGAAACCACGGAGGAGCAGGGCTTCAAGATGCAGCCGGACCAGCTCGCCCGCGCACTGACCGTGCGGACCAGGGCCGTGGTAATCAATTCACCTTCAAACCCGACCGGGTCCGCGTACACGAAAAAAGAGATCGAGGCGCTTGCCGAGGTCGTGGGCGACCGGGATATTCTCCTCGTCTCGGACGACATGTACGAGTCGATCCTGTATGACGGGTTCAAGTTCTTCAACATCGCCAACGTTTCGGAAAAAATGAAGAAGAAGACCATCGTAATGAACGGCGTTTCCAAGGCCTATTCCATGACGGGCTGGCGCATCGGCTACATGGCCGGGGACGCGGAGATCATGGCACAGGTGGACACGCTCCAGAGCCAGTCGACCTCGAACCCGACCTCGATATCGCAGTGGGCCGCGGTCGAGGCGCTCAATGGAGACCAGTCTGCCGTGGGCGAGATGGTGGCGGCGTTCGACCGCCGGCGGAAAATGATCGTGAACGACCTCAACAAGATACCCGGTTTCACCTGCCTGAGCCCCAACGGCGCATTTTATGCCTTCCCCGGTGTCGGGGGCGTGTATAAGCTCCGGGGATGGGCCGGGATCGTGGAGAAATACAAGAGCGGGCACGACTCGTCCAGGCTCAGCTCCTACCTGCTCGAGGAAGCGCGCGTGGCGGTAGTGCCGGGAATTGCGTTCGGATCGGACCTGCACATACGCCTCTCCTTCGCAACCTCCGACCAGAACATCATCGAGGGCGTACGCCGGATAGACGAGGCGATCCGCAAGCTCGCGTAGCGGCTATCCGATACTGTCGAACAACAAACCTTCACCCTGATGGATCCGGGTTATCAGGTCATTGAATTCACGATGGGTGATATTCTTTTTCTTGACCTCGGCAATCCTTCCGTTCTGGTCAAGCCTGACCAGGTTAATGAAGATATCGTCATATTCGCGGTATATGTAGAAACGGTACGGGGACTTCTTCGCCTCGAGCTCGCCGTTCACGAGTGCGGCGGTATCCTTCAGGCTCTCGAAATGCTCCCCGGCCTCGTCGTTTTCCTTTTCCCGCTGTTCATGCGGGTGCTCCCTCTTGTGTTTATCGGTATCGATAACGGGATCGCGTGAGCTCACAATATCCGACTTGTTGATCCTGTCCATGTTCGAGCTCATCGTTTTTTCCGCAACCGCCACTCTTTCAAAATAGGGGAACAGTTCCATGGCCGTCCTCCTTGAATGCTTCTATCGCCATTACCATTATCGGCGCGGAAGGGGTCAAAAATAAGGGTGAGCGGCGATTTAGCCGTTTTAAGGAAAATATGTTGCACAGAATGGGTGAATATGGTTACTATTATTCACGGTTCTGATATCCTGTCATTCCCGCGAAAGCGGGAATCCATTACTTAAACAATATAGATTCCGGCTCTATGCTGCACTCCGGCCGGAATGTCAGATCGATTATTCATCAAGTCGCCAGTGTCATATATTGAGGGGGACGTTCCATACACGCAACCGGAGGCTCGCCATGAAACGAATCGTGTGCATCCTTGCCGTAACCATCCTGCTGCCCTCTTCCGCGGCCCTCCACGCCGGCCAGCGCGAGGACCAGCTTTACAACGCCGTGCTGGGCGCCACCTTCACAGACGAGAAAAGCAGGGCAGCGGAACAGCTCGCGCGGCTCGGCACCCCGGATGCAAAGGCGAAGCTCCTGAAGCTTCTTGAGGATAAGTCCTCCTGGAACCGCGAGGCTGCCGCGCGAGGCCTTGCCCTTATCGGAAGCGCCGACGCCGGCAGGGCGCTATTCGACAGGATGCTCACCGACCACATGATAAACGACGCGATCCGCAATGCTTTCGTGCGAAACATCGGCCTGCACTACGATTATCTTACCGGCGTCTATTCCGGGAGCGCGGACAAAAAATCCCGGGAGGCGGTCATTGGAATCATCGGTGCGTCGAGGACACCGAGGGGCGAGGCGTTTCTTAAAGGCATCATAGAGGACAGGAATTCGGAAGACCGGTCGGTTGCCTTCGAGCACCTGGTGCGCAGCTACCCCGCGAACAACTACCGGTACATAAAAAGCTACCGGGACACCGTTCAGCTGCGCTTCCACGCCCTTGCCTACCTCGCCGACAACGGCACGGCTGAAGACCTCCCCATCTTCCAGTCCGTCATCGAGCGGAAAGAGGAGCCGAAGAACATGCTGGTCGCGTACAAGGGGGTCAACCGGCTGGGGGACGATCAGCTCCGGCACCGCGTCTTCCTGGAGGCGCTCGGCTCCGGCGACGACAGCCTCGCCCAGGGGGCGATGTACATATTCACCGGCGTGCGGTCGGACGGAGTCATGGCTTCACTCATCCGCGTGGTGAAAAAAAGCGGCACCCAGTCGACGCGCATGACTGCCCTGTCGCGGCTCAGGGAGTACACCTCGCCGGACGTCATCCCTCCGCTCGTCATGGGCCTAGACGAGCGCTTCATCCAGCGCGAGCGGGGCGGCAGCGACATCTTCGCCACGATCATCACCATCGGGATAGCGTCGGTATTCGACGATCTCTACGAGAAGCAGAGGAAAAAGACCTTCGAGAGCAGCAAGAAGGAGATCGCCGCACACTTGAAGAAAATTACCGGCGTGGACAACGGGACTTCGTACGATAAGTGGTCCGAGTGGGCGATCGGCAACGGATACTCGATCAACGGTGTAAACCTGATACAGCATCTCTTTTCCGGCTACCGTGCCACCCGCGAGCGGGCGGCGGAAAGCGCCATAAAGCTCCTCGGCTACCTGTCAGCCCGGGAATTCTACGCGCGGAACGGCAGCTTCAGGAGCGACAGCGAGCTCTCGCTCGCTCTGGCGAAAATGCTGATAGACAAGGGCTATCTGAAAGAAGAGGGGGACTGAAAGCGCCGGATCACTTCAGGAATTCCTCAGGGTCATAGGCGGTGCCGCCGCGGCGCACCTCGAAATGCAGGTGCGGCCCCGTGGTACGTCCCGTTTTTCCGACGGTGCCGATCTCCTCGCCTGCCGCCACCTGCTGTCCCCTCCTGACCGTTATCGTGTCCAGGTGGCCGTAATAGGTCACGAGCTCCTTCTCATGCTCGATGACCACGAGGTTGCCGTACCCGTTCCTGTTGAAATCGGCACTGATGACGGTCCCGCCGGACGAGGCCTTTACCGGCGTGCCTATCGGGGCGGC
>JAKJGD010000069.1 GCA_022704585.1 Spirochaetota bacterium
TCCCCGAGACCCTGAAGATCGCGGTAACGTCATTTATACCGTACACCCCGTCGTTGTTCAGGTCGAAGTTGCCGTCAATGTTGTCGCTTATCATGAGGTGCCCGAAAAAGTCGACATTCGTCTCGTTGCGCCTGCTGAAGCCGTCGCGGTGAACTTCGTTCGTCAGGTCGGAGAGGTTTATCGCGAACGCGTTGATGTCATTGATGTTCTGCCGTATTACCCCGTCGCGTATGTCGATGAGGCTGGCCAGTTCCCCGCCCTTCACCGTGACGTCCTTGCCCGTGTCCTTCCACACGATCTTGAAAAGCCCGCCGTTGTTCGGGTCCATCGCAGCCTGGATTGGCCGTATGATCTCCCCCTGCACCAGGTTCTCTCCGCCTATGTAGACGATCGTCTCGTCCTTATCGCTCCGGCCCACGCTTATATCAACGATTTCTGACATTTTTTCTATTATGGCGTCTCTCCGGTCTTTGAGGTCGTTGGGATTGTCGCCCAGCGCCTCGGCCTTTAAAATGCGCTCGTTCAGGTCGCGAATGTCTTGCGCGTACATGTTGATCTGCTCAACACGGTGCTCGATCTGACGGTTCGCGTTGAGCCGCAGGTCATAGAGCTGGTTGTAGGTATAGTTGACATCGTTGCTCAGGTTTATCGCCTTCTCCCGCACCACTTCACGCGTAGAGCGCTCTTCCGGGTACTTCGAGAGCTCTTCCCACGCCTTCCACAGTTCGTCGAGCCTGGTCCTGAGGGACTGGTCATTCGGTTCGTTGTATATGGTCTCGATCTGGTATATGAACTCGTTCCTCACTTTCCAGTAGCCCGAGTTGTTCTTCTCAACCACGATGCGATCATCTATGAAGCTGTCGCGTATACGCTCCACTGACTGGACAACGGATCCCTGCCCTATGTTCCCCGGCTGGTTCCCCCTGTTCAGGCTTGGTACGTAAAGCGGGTCTGCCGCAGTTATGACGACGCGCTGGCGCGAGTATTCCTTGTTCTCCGCGTTGGAGATGTTATGGCCGGTGACATGCAGCGCCTGCTGGTGCGACATCAAGCCCTTTTTCCCGATCTCAAGACCCATAAATGTTGAATTCATCGCAGCACTCCTTAGGCTGTCTGGTTGAACAGGATGGAATTTTTCAGCTTCTCATCCTCCCGGCCGTCGCGTCCGTACCCTGTCTCCAGGGAGGGGTCACGGCGCAGTCCCGTGAGCAAAATATTATAATATTCCATGTTGTCGCTGATCAGGACACGGTTCGTGTCCTGGATCCTGGAAAGCCTGATCATCACGTCTTTCAGGTTTCTTCCTATTGTAAGCATGTTTGTTGCCGTCGAACCGTCCAGGACCTCTGCCATATCCTTAAGGGTAAAAGAGCTGGTCCTGATATGGCGGTGTTTTTTATAGTCTTCCATTTTCCGCATCCGGTCATTCTCCAGTGCGGATATCCGCCCCAGGATATCCTCCTGCTCATGCGAAATTGTTTCAAGGAGCCTGGCATTATGCTCAATGATCGCCTCGGTCTTGGATTTCTCCAGCGTACACATTTTCTCGAAAAGGCCTGTTTCTTCTTTCAAGATATTTGTCATTTCAATCATATTCTTTTCCATCGCGCATCTCCCGGTGACATAATGGGATACGTAATCAGTACATTAATCGGTATGTATCGGAGTTATTATGAGAATTAATTAACAGGAAATCCGCTCAGGTAAGGGATTTGTGGTTACGGAGTGCTTTCTTAAATAAACAAAAAAGCGGCATTATTTGCAAATATGGAAGACTATATATGTTAATTTTTATATTAAGCACAACGATCGGAAGTTAATCATATATCAAAAAATAATAATTTACAGAAACAATGACATCATGTTTAAAGTAATGAAATACGGATGCTTCCATGAGTGATCCAGGATATACAATCTTCGACTCTGAAACCGGCCTCACCATATTGAAATGGGCGATAACTATACTTGTGGCCGGTTTTATAGCCCAATTCGGGAAAAAATTCGCCACCTACCTGATCGAGAAGATAAGAAGCATTAAAAAACGCAAACCTGAAACGCAGAACAACATGCCGGCAGGAAGCGTCCCGTCACAGATGCTTCCGGGACACGGCGGAACCGCACCGGGGCCCTCTGTGCAGGCTCCGGGCACATCAGACGTGAAGTATAATAAGAAAATGCTGAAGGCACAGGCTAAAGAGCGGAAAAAGAAATAATCTATTTCTTCATGTCCTCAAGAAACTCATCGTAGTTAACTTCACTTATCGCGTCTATGTTCGAGATCTCAAGCCCTACCTTGATCGATCCGCTCTCGTGGAAGATCGTGTTTCTCACTATAACCGTCATCGCCACCTTGTTCGAGTCCGGAAGGCTCATTTCAAGCACCAGCCGGTTGTCCTTTACGAAATAGCGAAGCTGCCGCCGGTCCTTGAACACTATGCCGAGGCCCTTCTTTGATACGTCGATTACGAGGAACCGGTCCTTTGACGGAATGAATATCTGGTCCTTCACCAGGTGTTCATTGATAAGGGCTGCCAGCCGCTTGACAACCGAAAGGTGACTGTCATCCATGGTTTTCGAGCTGTTGACCTGTATGTAGCCGTAGGGGATCATGCCTTTGTAAATGAACGGTACGGCTGCTTCAGAGATGAGCTCCTTCTGGGCCGCGAGCTTGTAGTCCTTGGAGTAAATTTCCGAGAGATAGAATCGCAGGTCCTTGTTCATCTTGTCTGATGCGTTATCCGAAAAATCCCTTATGAAAAGGGGTGACCACGTTTCCCTGAAATATTTCATCCGTGGATCGATACGCGTCTCATTGAAGAAGACCACTTTTGTACGGTCGAACTTCCCTTTCAGGTCGCTTGCGATCTTGTCCTTGACCATTTCGATCTTCTTGCTGTTCGATTCCAGCGAATGCTGAAGCATGGCTTCTGACATGAGCCCTGTCACAAAGAGAATATTCTTGCCGTCGGATTGCCCCTGTTCCGGCTGCCCAAGATCGGTCCGCTCTTCTTTTCTTTTTTCCGATATGATCTGGAACTTGACCGGCAGGAATGTGAAGGTGTCCTCGTTGCTGTCCAGCACCTTGAGGCTCGCGTAGATGGTGTTATCGCCGAGCCGTGTAAGTGCCACAATCGAATCCGGTACGTTTTTGACGCGCGGAATTCTGAAAGCGACATTGCCGTCGTTGTAACCAAGGAATTGGATGAACAGGTCGCCGCTTTTAGTCTTTATGAAAACTTCCCTGTTCTTGAAGAACTTAAGGAAAATTTCCTCAAACTGGCCCCTGTCGGTTATTGTCTTGATTGTTTCAGCCATTCACTCGCCACCGGAGCGGTCCGGATTTTCAGACAAGATATTCAATGGTGCAGATAATTATCACAGCCCGTGAATATAACGAACCATGCGGGACGTGTCAACTCATAAAATAATTTCTCAATCAGCCTTCGATCCGCCCGTCTATTAGAGAAATGGTCCGCTCGGTCCTTGATGCGATTCCGCTGTCATGCGTGACAATGACGATAGTCGCGTCCCGCTCTTTCCCGATCTCGAAGAGCGTTTCGACAAGCATCTGCGAGTTAGCGCGATCCAGGCTCCCGGTCGGCTCGTCAGCCAGTATGATGTCCGGGTCTCCGACGATCGCGCGGGCCACGGCGGCGCGCTGGCACTCGCCGCCCGACATCTCCGCCGGCTTGTGGTGCGCACGGTCCTCTATATTGAAGCGGCGGAGGAGGCGCATGGCGCGCTCTCTGGCCTCGCTCTTTTTCACGCGGCGGATCAGCAGCGGCATCATGATGTTTTCCAGCGCTGTGAATTCCGGGAGGAGATTGTGGAGCTGAAACACGAAGCCGATGTGGCGGTTCCTGAAGCCCGAAAGCGCCTCAACCGAAAGGTCCGTCACGTCACGATCCATCACCGCCAGGCGCCCGCCCTGGAACATATCGAGGCAGCCGATCAGGTTGAGCAACGTGGATTTGCCCGCTCCCGACGGCCCGACAATGGAGATGATTTCGCCCTTGCGGATTTCAAGCGATATTCCCTTGAGAACCGTAAGGGCGCTCCTGCCGTATCCGTATATTTTTTCCAGGCCATCGGCCCTGATAACCATGCCTTGTTCCATTAGCGTATCCTTATTCATACCTGATAGTCTCAACCGGCTGGAGCCTTGAGGCGCTCCACGCGGGCAGTATCGCGGCCACGGTACAGAGGAATACGGCAATGATGGCGATAAAGACCACCAGCTCGGGATTAACCTCGGTCGGGATCCCCTCGATGTAATAGACGTGACTCGGCACGAGGTTGATCTTCTCGTAAAGGCCCATGTTAAAGAGCGCGTATATTCCGCCGGCAATGCTGTTTATAACGTTCTCGACCCATCGAATGATAGCGTCCAGGTTGAGAGCCGCCGCGATGCCGAATACGACTCCCAGAAACGCGCCGATGATCCCGATGAAGAAGCCCTCCAGAACGAAAATGACCATGATTGAATTTGGCCTGGCCCCCATTGACTTGAGTATCCCCACCGCCTTGCGTTTTTCCATGACCACCATCACCAGCGTGCCCATGATGGTAAACCCGGCTGAAATAATTACCAGGAACAGTATAATCATCATGATCAGCTTTTCCAGCTTGAGCGCATAGAAGAGGTTGCCGTTCTTTTCCTCGGCGGTCATCGTGTTGTAGCCGTAGCCCAGGAGAGCATCCATCTCATCGGACACGCTGTCCATCTTGAACACATCGCGTATCCTGATGCCTATCGCCGACACGGCATCACCGATCTCAAAGAGCCGTTGTCCCTGCGGGAGCGACATGATGATAAGCTTGGTGTCGAAGTCGTAGTATCCGGTCTTGAACATACCGATTACCCTGAACTGCTCCATGCCGGGCGTGATGCCGGTCCTCACTGAGAGAGTACCTTTGGGCACAATCAGCTCGATGTAATCGCCGATAAGAATATTATAGCTGTCCGCCATCTCCTGCCCTATGAACACGGAGCGCGTGGCGAAGAACTTCTGCGCGATCTTCGGGGAAACGCGGTGCTTGCCGCTTTTTATGATCTGTTCCTCGTCTTTCACGATGAACTTTTCGACATCCCGCGGAATCGTGCCGTTGACTCCAATTGCCCGGATCATCACGGGGAGTATGCTCGATTCGAACCGGAAGAGTCCCTGCGACAGGATGTACGGGTCGGCCGCACGAACGCTCTCGGAACGCTTTATCTTTTTAACCAGCTGGTCGTAGTTCCGTATGCCCTGGCCCTCGGACCCGTAGGGGGGCTGAACCGTTATATGGGAATCAACATCGAGGATCTTGTCCTTAATCGCGGCCTGGAAGCCGTTCATGACGGAAAGTACGACGATCAGGATGAACACGCCCAGGAATACGATGATTATTGAGAGAAGGGTGTTGGAGGATACAATGCCCTGGCTTTTCTTCGACTTCAGGTATCGGAACCCGATTAACAATTCATAAAGACTCATCACAGTCAACCGCCGTATTATCGTTCTACCCGCACAATTCTTCGATTCCACATCATCCAGCCCTGCTTCTCGCGCTCGCCGGACACGAATTTAATGAAATCTACGTCGCCGCGCAGGACCCTGATCGGCCTCCGGCCGGCGCGCCGGATTTCGTTGCATTCGAACATTACGTTTCTCTTTATAAATGAGTTGCCGTCCCGGTCCACCGCCACCTTTTTCTCGTCCAGCTTCTCGACACCGGTAACCATCAGGTCGGCATAATAGGTTTCGCGGTAGATTTCCCTGAACACGCCCTCGCTTTTCGGATACGCCTCGCAGGCAGCATAATCGCGGTAGTTCAGTTCCTCGATCGCCCTGGCCCACCGGGCGAATACATATTCGGGCTCGACGAACTTTTTCTCTTTTTTACACGTCGCCAGCGCCAGGAACAGCAGCACCAGGAGCGCGGAACATACACGTCGTTTCATGAAACACCTCGGAATCCGCCAGGCCGCGGTCGGCCGAATCTACTCGTTGCGTGAATTAAAACCGCAACCCGGCTATATTCGTTTATCCTTTTATCCCGTCAAGAGGGTTTTGGCCGTTCCACGATGAATATTTTCGGTCCAGGGCGAACCGGCAGGGCGGGACCTGCACGGGAACGCCCTCCACGCCCAGGCAGGAGTCAGCCATCCAGTCTGGCGGAGGCCCCTCCTTGATCAACACCAGGAAAAGGAGGAGGTCCTGGTAATCAATCGATCCGAGCCGGTCCTCGACCCCAACCTTTGCGAACAAGGCCTCTCCGCCGCGGATGATGCCGCCGCCGACAGGTTCAGCGCCTGACGCCCTGTTCCGCACCACCTTGCAGTTGAGGTATGCGGTTTCTTTTCTGAACCCGGAAAGACGTATCCCCGCGTATGCGTCCTCACCGACCCGGAACCCCATCCAGACCCGGTCATTGGCCGAATTGATCCTGAAGCGTCCTGCCTGCTGGAAGCTGTTCTCCTTGATCTCCTCTCCGGGCTCGGCAGGCCGCCGGTCGTCTTTCGAATAATAAAACAACGTGGTCAGGACGCTTTCCTCGCTCCTGTCCCTGGCATACCAGACGCCGCAGTAGGAATATTCGTTTCTGAGCGCACGCATGTCCAGGTAGAGGATGTCCCCTTTGGACTCGCCGAGTACGGCCGGTATGACTTTTATGGTCTCTTCAAACATGGCTATCACCGCTCCTGTCCCGCACGCTCTTTTTCGCCGAATACCTGTGCAGAGAATTTCTCGATCTTCGTCCCCTTCTCACGCCATGCCGCAGGGGAAAGCCCGGCCTTGAAGCAGGTCTGCTGAAGGAAGGTTTCGAGGTCCCACCCCTGCTCCGTCGGGACCTGGGGGAGGAGAAGTCCCGAATTGAAGCCCCTCGATATTATCAGGCCGTCCCGTCCCACCACGATCTCTTTCACATCAGTGACCGGCTCGATGGGCGAGAGCACTGATATCTCGATATCGATCGCGTTGTATTCTTCGGCGCGGAGCGACGGGAAGCGCGGGTCCTTGAAGGCGGACGCCCGGGCCATATCAATAATCGTTTCCGGAATCGGTTTCACCCCCTGGATGTACCCGATGCACCCGCGCAGGCGTCCGCGCAGGTGAAGCGTGACAAACGCACCGCACTTGTTTTTGTAAATGTCATCGCTCAAGTCCGGATTTTCCCGTACGCCCGGGATTTTGAGCGATTCTGCGATGGTATTCCGTGCGAGCAGGAGCATCGCTTCCTGCTGTGTCCTGTTCAGCTCGATCATGTCGGCACCTTCCCGGAATAATAATAGGGCGAGATCGTCCGTGTGTTTGCATTCTTGTCGATTACGTGCAGCATGTCAATTAGAAACCGGTATTTGCACGTTAATAGAAAAAGCATTGATTTTTAGCTGTTATGAATGATAATAAGCCATTCCACCGTGCTATCTGCTCAAACGGCGGGTTTTCATCTCGGGAGATATAGAGCCATGTCACCTTCAGCAATCCGATCCATGTCCGCCCTGTTGGCCCTGTCAGCATGGGTTTTTGTTGCGATGCCGGCATGTAACACCAGTACGAAAAATATCGCCGGGCCGCCGGCTATTGTCACTTATTACGCTGATGCGGATGGTGCTTTCGTCCTGACGCCGCCGCCGGCGGCGACTGGCCTCATTCTGCGGCTGGCCGGTACCAGCTCCTTTCCCGAGATTCAGATTTCCGCAAAAAACAGAAGCGTGGCCAATCCGGTACGCCAGGCGGTATACCGGACGACGGGAAAGCAGGCGTTCGACGTATCCTATCTGTTGAAAGATGGCCCGGGCGATTACGAACTGACCCTGTACGGAAAACGGACCGTCGGCGGCCTCGAGCTTCGAGGACTCTGCTCCTTCAGGGTAACATCAGTCGGGGACATATCAAAGAAAGCCGGGCTCCCGGACATCAACGGCCGGATTCTCTCCTTCGTGAACTCAGTAATGGGCACCACGGTCGGGCGCGGTGAATGCTGGGACCTTGCGCAGGAAGCGCTCGATGCAGCAGGCGCTGACTGGAGCCGCCCCTTTAATTTTGGAACGCTCCTCGACCCGGCTCAGGACCGGATCAGGCCCGGTGACATCATTCAGTTCAAAACGGTAAAAATAGTCGAGGTATTTCCTGACGGCGGCATGAGATGGGAGGTCCTTGGGGCGCCGGATCACACCGCG
>JAKJGD010000619.1 GCA_022704585.1 Spirochaetota bacterium
CAACAGGACCTCTCCCTCGGGGTTTACCCAGCATGCCATACGGCACGAGTTCCGGTACGGGGGAAGGTTTTTCATGAGGCCGGCCGTGAATCCGATGGTAGGCTTCACCGGTGAAGGGGCCTTCATCAAAGGCCCGCGCTCAGAAGTCAGGTTGGAAGCTCCGGCAGGATCGGGCAGGATTATCCGCGTGACGATATACCTGAGAGCGCCGGTGAACGGCGCACCGGTAAACGAATATCACGTAAATCTTGATTACGGTACCGGGAAGACGATGCGTGTCGTTTCGCTGAAACCGGGTAGGACGGGCGCGGTCGTGTTCGAGATTCCGCCGTCCGACCATATCTCGTTCAACTTTGAGGGATCTGCCGGTGCGAACTGCTCGGTGGATGCGGTGAACCTTGAAACGGGCCGCGGCATAGCGTACAGCACCATCGTCAGGATGGGCATTCACATGGGATGGATGAATGCAATACCGGACCCGAACCTTGCTCCTCTTCGGGACGTGAACCCGGACCTTGTCATTTACCAGTTCGGCATTAACGAGGCCGCGTCACTCGGTGCGTTCAGGGAATTCACGAAGGAGGAGCTTCGGAGCCAGATGCGGGAATGGCTCGGAAAGATTAAGAGGCTCCTCCCTGAAACTGATGTGCTCCTTATCGGGCCACCGGAGCGGCTTCAGACTTTCCAGGGCTTCCCAGTGCCGATGAAGGAGACGTTTGACGTGCAAGAGGTTCAGCGGGAGGAGGCTGAACGCGCAGGGTTCGCGTATTTCGATACCTACCAGTGCCTGGGTGGTGAGGGCCAGATGATGAAGATGGTAACCTCGGGGCTGGCAATGAGCGATTACACCCACTTCACCATGCGGGGAGGAGACCGGGCCGCCGAGGGCTTCTACACTGCGCTCATGAACGTCCACCGGAAAAAGAGCGACCGGCCAAAGCTCGATGTTTCAGGCAAGGAGAGCCGGGCGATAAGGTTTAATTCCGCTTCATATGCCTGGTTTCTGGCATTCGTGATACTGGCCGGGCTGGCACTCAGGAAAAAACCAGAAATACGGCTGATCTTCCTCGCCGCAGCGTCGTACTTTTTTTATGCTACCTGGCAGGTGTGGCCGATAGCGTGCCTTGCTGCGACTACGGTAATGGATTACTCGATGGCGCGATGCATTAACAATGCGCGTGAGCGCGGAGAAAAAGGGACCGGATACCTTGTCATGTCGTTGACATTCGGGCTCGGTCTGCTTTTCGCCCTCAAGTACTTTGATTTCTTTTCCGACCTGGCAGGCAAGGCGATCCATGCCCTGGGCTACCAGGCGACGGTTCCCTTCATGAACCTTCTCCTGCCGGTCGGCATATCGTTTTACACATTTCAGTCACTTTCTTACACGATCGACGTGTGGAGGGGGAGGATCAAGCCCGAGAAAAGTATTATCAGGTATGCCCAGTACGTGTCGATGTTCACCCAGCTCCTCGCCGGGCCGATCGTCAAGGCGCGCGAATATCTGCCGGCTCTGAAAGAGCGCGCAAGCCACTTCATCGCGGACCACAGTCACTTCACGGCCGCCCTTTTCCTCATCCTCACCGGTCTGGCCAAGAAGACGGGAGCTGACTGGCTCGCCGGTTCGATCGTGGACCGGGTCTACGAAAG
>JAKJGD010000620.1 GCA_022704585.1 Spirochaetota bacterium
TGGGTGCCGCCGGAAAAGGGGACCCGCGGTGCGCCGTCGGTCCCGGTGAGGACCTCCCGCCTGAGGGCGTTTTCATGCTGTTCACCACGCCGTTCGGCGGGCTGCTCCGGGAGGCTCCCCGCGAGATAGACGCCAACGACCCGCTTACCTTCAGCCTGTTCGTCAGGAGAAAGGGAGACACCGTGCTGTCCGCAATAGACCGTGACAACCTGCGCGTGTCCGTTTCCGGGAACCCGGCAATGCGTGTGGACGTTTCGGCGAACCGGCGTTTCGCGACCATCGCGCCCCGGGAGGCATGGACAGGACCCGGCGGCAGCGAGATTACCGTTATGCTGAAGGGGACCTATACAACCTGCATGGCGCGCTTCGGGCTCAAATTCCTGGGCGGGATGACCGGAGGCGAGATCAGCGGCACGTACACCTTCAGGGTACCGCCGCGCCGCCCCGGCCCAATGCCGTACCGCGCGCCGGCCGGGACGGGCGGGCCCGCGGCCAGCTTTGAATTCAGCAGACAGGCAGCGCCAAACCCGTCGATGCTGCCGTCGTGGAACCAGATCGGGTTCGATTCGCTCCACTACCTGGCCGGCGCGGTGGAAGGCAGCGGCTCCAGGGCGGTGCTATGGGTTGTCGGCGGCAGGCTTGATGCGGCCGGCGGAAAGACGGCGGTTAACCCGGCGCTGGAGGTCCGGTATCCGCTCATGCTCGAATACGACGGAGGCCTGCTCACGCTCCATAACTATGACGGCTTCAAGATCAACTTCATCGGGTCGTGGGATATGCCCTTCGGCTTTTACCGGCTTGCAGCCAGGGCTGATACCGTCTCGGGACGTGTTTTAAAAAGAGCCTCCATACATGCTGTGGCGCTCTGCGATGAGATCGAGTTCTACGGCACCGGCCTGAAGCTCATGGGCATGTCAGAGTTCGACACCGGAAGGATGGCCGTGTTCGGAGGGATGAAACTGGACTTCCGGGGCTCCGTGACAATGCCGTCCGGTGTCGGGAAAACGTCATTCACGGCGGATGCGGGATCAGCGTCGGTCCGGATAAGCGGGGGATCGCTAAAAAAGGGCGAGCACGTGTACAGCCTGCTTCTTGTCAATGACGCCACCGGCGTTCCGCTGCCGCTGTATTACACGAAGATGACCGGTGTCAAGACCGGTCCCGATGGTATTGTCACCGGGGTGACCGTGCGGTTTGACGAAGGGAGATACGCGGGCAGGGTGCGTGCCTATTACATGGTCGATACCTATCCTGCCGCGCGCGGCGTCGTCACGCTGCGGTAACGGCATGACAATGAACTTTCAGCGCCGGGCTATTTCCGGTCTTTGTAGCTCGAGCGGATGTACCAGGCTTGCTTGATCTTCACCGGATGGAGCGAGAGCCAGAGCGGGTCTGGAAGGAACTGCACCGTGGTGCAGTACTTGCAGGTCGCATTTCGGGGCGTTTCCATGGTGATTTCCAGGGGCGCGCCGCATTTTATACACGATATGGCTACCGGTTTGGCCTCCTTCTCCGCGGGGGAGCGGACCCCTTCCTCTTCCGCGCACAGCACCAGCTCCGCGTTCCTGGACCAGGCGAGCCATCCCGGCACGGGAAAGGAGGAGTGCTCCTTCATGCAGGACGGGCATTGCACCGTCGCACGTT
>JAKJGD010000070.1 GCA_022704585.1 Spirochaetota bacterium
AGCTGAAAGACGCGTGAGGCGGCACCCCGCCGCGCGCTGCGAATACATCAAAGGAGGAACGGACACAATGGCGACAATCGACCTGAATGGAGTGATGATGGAAGTCGACGAGGACGGCTTCATCCAGGAGCCGGATAAATGGACCGAAAACGTCGCGAAGGCCCTTGCCGAGAAGGAAGGGGTCAGCGAGCTGACGGAGGCCCACTGGAAAGTCATGAACTATCTCCGCAACTATTTCCTGGAAAACGGCATAGCCCCCATGGTGCGGAAGCTTACCAAGGAGACGGGGGTCGACCTGAAGACGATCTACTCCCTGTTCCCGCAGGGGCCCGCCAACTCCGCGTGCAAGTGGGCCGGGCTTCCCAAGCCGACCGGATGCGTCTAAGAAGCGGGCCGCGATGACGGGACCGTCCGGCGCCAGGCCGGGCATCGCCGTGGGCGGCATGCGCGGCGGCTCGGGCAAGACCGTGCTCTCGCTCGGGCTCATCCGCGCGCTCACCCGCCGGGGGCTCACCGTGGCCCCCTTCAAGAAGGGGCCGGACTACATCGACCCCTCATGGCTCTCCGCCGCGGCGGGGGTCCCCTGCTACAACCTCGACCTCTACCTTCTTGAAAACAAGGAGAACCTCCGTTCGTATCGCGACTCGAATCCCGGCGCCGACTGGGCCGTGGTCGAGGGAAACCGCGGCCTGTTCGACGGGCTTGACGCAGAAGGCTCGGCGAGCTTTGCGGAGCTGGTGAAGCTTCTCGACATTCCGCTTCTGCTCGTGATCGACTGCTCCAAGTCGAGCCGCACGGTAGCGGCCCTTGTGCGCGGGTGCGAAACCTTCGATCCGGAGCTTGCCCCGGCCGGCATCGTGCTGAACCAGGTCGCCGGCGAGCGCCACAGCCGCACCGTGGCGGAGGCTATCGCCCGCTACTGCGCGACGCCCGTGCTGGGCGCGCTCCCCCGGATGGCCGACCTCTCCCTTGACGAGCGGCGCCTGGGGATCGTGCCGACGGCGGAGCATGACGGACCGGATGCGGTCATCGAACGCCTCGCCGACGCGGTGGAGAAACATGTCGACCTGGCCGCGATCATGAAGATAGCGGAGTCGTGGAGTACAAGCCCCGTTTACACCCCCGGCCCCCTCCGGCCTTCCCTCGACGTTGCGCGGGACAGGCCGGCCGCCTCCCCCGCGCGCGGGGGAGGACGGGATGGCAGCGGTCCCGTACGCCGCGTGGGCGTGGTACGCGACGCGGCCTTCCACTTTTACTACGCCGAGAACCTTGACGCGCTTGAGCGGCAGGGGGCGGAGATCGTCGCGATCAATTCACTCGCCGACGCGGCCCCGCCCGTGATCGACGCGCTGTACATCGGCGGCGGGTTCCCGGAAAACCACGCCGGGGCCCTGAGCGGCAACGCCGCCTTCCGCCGCGCGCTGAAAAAGCTGATCGAGGGCGGCCTGCCCGTGTACGCCGAGTGCGGCGGGCTGATCTACCTCTCCACGGCGATCACGGTCGAAGGCAGGCGCTACCCCATGACCGGGATATTCCCGCTCGAATTCGAGATGTCCGACAGGCCGGTCGGGCACGGTTACACGCTGTTCGAGGTGGACGGGGATAACCCCTTTTACCGGAAGGGCACCGCGGTACGGGGGCACGAGTTCCGCTACGCGCGTATCATCAACCCGGATGCGGCCGCGGACGTACGCACCGTGCTCGCGATGCGGCGCGGGGCCGGCGTGGGAGGCGGAAGGGACGGAATGCTCGTGAAGAACTGCCTGGCGGTATTCTCGCACACCCACGCGGGGAGCGCGGGCGCGGACTGGATCGTTTCGCTTGCCGGCGCGGTGCCGGCCGGCATTACTGCTTCCTGAGCCCCTCGAGAAAGCTCTCTACCGCGTAATTGATAAGGTCACGGTACTTCTCGTTCCTGAGGATGGTTTTTTCCAGCTTGTTGAACTGTATCAGGCCGTGGAGCGTGCCCCAGAGGCAGAGGGAATGGTTCAGCGTGTTGACCTTCCTGAAATCGCCCGACCTGATGCCTGCCTCGACCGAGTCTATCAGATGATTCAGGACCTTGCCGCCGGTCTTGTCGATCCTGCTCTTGAGCCGCGCCGGGAACACCTGTCCGGGCGACGACAGGAAATAGGTTATGATGTCGTAATAGCTCTTGTTCTTTTCGCTGAAATCGACGTAGGCCGTTGCGATGGCCCTGATCCTTTCCGCGGGCGTCGCGGCCGCGGCCACGACCTCGGACACGAACCGGTTCAGGATCTCGAGCCCCTCCTCCTGCAGCGCGGCGAAAATGTCTTCCTTGTTATGGTAATAGAGGTAGATCGTTCCCACGCTCAGCTCGGAGAGCTTCGCGATCTGGTTGACCGTGGTCTCGTGCAGCCCCTTCTTGAGCAGCAGCGTCCGGGCCGCTTTTAATATGTGGTTTTTCCTCGCTTCCTTTTCCCGCTCACGTCTTTCTGTCGCGCCCATATAACCGAATCCCCCCACATGTGTTAATGCGAGCCGGCATCCATGTCTATTTCCGATGCCAGCTTCCCGGCCATGATCTTCTCGTACAGCGCCGGGGCCAGCCGGTGCAGGTAATAGGTGATCCTGCCGACCGTCGTCAGGACAACGATGTCCTTCCGCGCTGCCGCTCCCCGGAACACCGCCTCCGCGACGCTGTCCGGCGAGTCCACCTTCCCCGCGGTCGACTGAGGGTGCGTCGTCACCTTCCCGTCCCCGCCCAGGGCCCGCGTCTGCAGATTCGTCTTCGTGAACCCGGGGCAGACCATCATGACATGCACGCCCAGCGGCTTCACCTCGGTGCGCAGGCTCTCGAAGAGCCCGTGCAGGGCGTGCTTGCTCGCGCTGTACCCGGTCCTTCCGATGAGCGGGCTGAACCCGGCCAGGCTCGATGTCACCAGTATCAGACCCCTTCTCTCTATCAAGCTTTTTATGGCTGCATGGGCGCAATAAAGGGCGCCGAAAAAGTTGACGTCCATGACCCGGCGGTACACGGAGAGCTCGGTCTGCAAAAAGGGACTCCGCTGGGTGATCCCGGCGTTCGCCGCAAGCACGTCGATCCCTCCCCAGAGCCGGATGATCTCCTCCATGACGACCTCGCACTCGACCTGCCTGCTCACATCGCAGGTGAAGCCGGCAGCGTCGATACCCGCTGCCTCGAGCTCCCCGACCTGGGCGGCGACCCGCTTCCGGTCCATGTCGATAACCGCGATCCGGGCGCCCTCCCTGCCGAAGCGGCGGCAGAGCGCGGCGCCGATCCCGCTCGCCCCGTCGGTCACGGCGACGACCTTGTTCTGGAAGGAAATTATATTTTTCATGGCATTTCACCTTACGTCCAGCCCCCGCCGTTCCACCGATAGGTCCGCAAGCGCTTGCGGACCTATCGGGAGGGGATGGGAATATCACCCCTCCGCCTCCAGCGTCACCTTCTCCACCTTGTCCCGGTCGCACTCGTAGAAAAACGAGCCAATGTAAAAGAGCACGGCTGCGACGACCAGGAAAGCCGGGAGCACCAGCAGTGCCTTATCGATACCGAAGGAATCCGAGAGCGAGCCGACCACTATCGGGCCCGTGGATGCGCCCAGAAGGTTCTGCACGATGACGCACAGGGCATAGGATATGGCCCTGAGCCCCGGGTGCACCACGTCCTGCGTAACCGCTGCGGCGGCCGGAACAAAGGCAACGATAACCAGCCCCATAAACAGGATAAACACGTACTGGATATTGCCGCTGAAGAAGATGAGCCCCACGGCGAGAAACAGGGCCGACAGGACCGCCACGACAGAGGAAAACAGGAGCCGCGCGTTCTTCCTCTTTTTAAACCACATGTCCGCGATGAACCCTCCCAGGGGGGCGCCGACCAGGGCCAGGATCATGACCGATCCTCCCTTGATCCCTGCCTGATCCATCGGCATGTTATGAATGCGGTTGAAGAAAGTCGGGAGCCAGGTCATGAGCGACGTGGTCACGAAGACCATGGCCGCGAAGCCGAAATAAGTGAATAGGAGCGAGGGAGTGTGGATGAATTCCCGGAAGATGTCCATTTTGCTCATTTTCACCTTCTGCCCGCCGGCGGCCTCCGAGGTCTTGAGCAGGTCAACCGTCTTGTAGTCCTTGACGAAGAAGAACAGGATGGCCACGATCAGGCCCGGCAGGGCGACAAGGCCGAAAGCATGACGCCAGCCGAATTCCTTGGCAATGATACCGCCCAGGGCGATGCCCACGGCGCTCCCCAGCGGTATCGACGCGTTCCATATCCCCATCATGCGCGAGCGCTTCTCCTCCGGGTAGAGTCCGGCGAGCATTGCGGTCCCGCCGGGCGCGTATCCCGCCTCGCCCACGCCGATGACGCAGCGGGCGCCGAAAAGCTGGCCGAAGTTTTTCGTGAGAGCGCAGGCGGCCGTCGCGATGCTCCATATGACCGCCATGAGGCCGATCGTCTTCTTGCGGCTCCACCGGTCGACCAGGATGGACGCCGGTATGGTGAACATGACGATGGACCAGTAGATAGCCGAAACCAGCATGCCGCACTGCGCGTCGCTTATCCCCCACTCCTCCTTGATGTGCGGGAAGAGGGAGGTGACCACCATGCGGTCAACATAATCGAAGAAATAGAGAAGGAACAACAGGATGAAAATATAGTTCGTGTAACCCTTTGATAATTTGTATTCCTTTGTGGCGGCCTGTTCGCTCATTGAGTCACCTCCTTTCAGGTTCCCGGATATTTCCGTCCCCGGTCTTGAACCGGGGACGGGTACGTCCTGTGAGCAAGGTGCGTCCGGCAGCGTGAGACACCCTGATATCTTACGCTACCCTATTGCTGCAAAACATCAAGTCTTTATCGGCCCGATGCCGAAAAAACAGGGATCGTTACGCCTTGTATCCGCCCAGGTTCGCCAGGGCCACGCTGCCCGGGCTTATCGTCGAGGGATCCACCATGACATTGATGCACGCGGTCTTGCCCGACTTGAAGGCGGCCTCGATCGCGGGCCGTATATCCTCCGGTTTTTCGACGAACGCACCGAACCCGCCCAGGGCCTCGACCATTTTATCGTACCGGACGAGGCCGAGCTCGGTGCCGTCCTTGATCGCGTGGCCGAGCCGGAGCTGCTGGCTGTGCGCGATCATGCCCCAGAGCGTGTCGTTGGCCACGACTGCCACGATCGGCAGGTTGTTCCTGATGGCGGTGTGGAACTCCATGAAGTTGAAGCCCACCGACCCGTCGCCGATGACTACGAGCACCCGCTTGTCAGGGTAAAGGAGCTTTGCAGCGTTAGCGTAGGGCAGTCCGACCGCCAGGCAGCCGTACAGGCCGTAGTCCAGGTAATGGCCGGCCTTCCGCACGGTGCGGGTCATGCCCATCCAGGTGGCGGTATCGCCCCCGTCCGCGGCCACGATATCGTCCTCCCGGTCCATGAAGTCGTTGATCTCGCGCGCCAGGCGGAGCGGGTGGATGGGCGCACCCTCCTTCTCCCAGTTGGGCTTCGCCTGCGCCTTGCCCGCAACGTCGGCCGCCCGGACCGTCTCCACCCATTCCGCGTACTGCTTCGCGAGCTTGGGCCCCGCCTTCCGCTCGTCCACCACGCGGACAAGCTCGGCGAGCATGGCCTTGATGTCGCTTACCACGCCCAGGTCAACCGCACGGTTGCGGCCGATCTCCTCGGCCTCGATGTCCACCTGTATGAATTTCGCCGTCTTCGGGAAGATGTCGCCGAATATGTAAAAGAGCGAAAGCCGTGAGCCCAGGAAGAGCACCAGGTCCGACTGCACGTTCGCCACGAACGATGCGCCCGGCCTGATGGCCAGGGACGACTCGAAACAGAGGGGATGGGTGTCCGGAATGACGCCCCGTCCGCCCCCCAGCGTGAAGGCCGGGATGCCCGTCTTCTCCACGAATGCGACCAGCTCGTCGCCCGCGTCGGAATACCAGGCCCCGCTTCCCGCAATCACGATCGGCTTTTTCGCCTGGGACAGCATGTCCACGATCCTGGCAGCGCCGGCCGTGTCGACCATCCGCGCAGTAACCTCGCTCCCGTATTTCCTCACCTTCGTCATGTCCGCCGCCGCGTTCAGCATGTCGCAGGGCAGCTCCAGGTACACGGGACCCGGCCTGCCGTTGGCCGCATAGCGGAAGGCCATGTCGATGAATTCCGGCACCCGCTCCGCGTTATGGCATACCAGCGCCTTCTTGACCATGGGCTGGATGACCGGGAGCTGCGTCATGTCCTGCAGGTCCAGCTTCTCCGTCGTTTCCAGGCCCACGCACCCTGCGATCAGGATGACCGGCGCGTTGGAGAGCCGCGCGCTCGCTATGCCCGAGAGCGCATTGGTGAACCCCGGGCCCGCCGTGACCATCGCCACAGCCGGCTTGCGCGTCATGCGCGCCATCGCCTCGGCCATGAACACGGCCGCCTGCTCGTGACGGGTCGCGAATATCTTGACGCCGGAGTTTTCCAGGAACTGGTAGATGGGCGTGATGTGGCCCCCGCTTATCGAGAAAATATATTTCACGCCCCGCTCGATCAGGGCGTCCGCCGCCAGTTTTCCGCCGATTATTTTTTCCATGAGTGGTACTCCTTGTATTAGTTTCTAACACCCTCCCCGCCTCCCATCAAGGGAAGGGGGGACTGTAATCATAATTCCATCAACTGTCCGCCGGTAATGTTGATCGCCTGGCCGGTCATGTACGACGACGCGTCCGACGCGAGGAACGCGACGAGGTTCGCCACCTCCTCCGGGGTCCCTATGCGCCCCAGGGGTATGGTCTTGCACATCTCGACCTCCCTGTCTTCGGGCGTACACTGGAACACCTTCGCCTCCAGCCCGAACCGCCACCGCTCCAGGTCGGTCATGATCTGTCCCGGGCAGATCGCGTTCGCCCGCACGCCCGCGCCCGCGAGCTCCTTGGCCATCACCCTGGTGAGCATGATCACGCCCGCCTTGGCGACGGCGTAGGCCCCGTTCATGACCGGCGGGAACTTGCCGGCGCGCGACGCGTTGTTCACGATGCTGGCCGGCTTCCCGAGCATGAGCGGGAGCACGGCCCGCGACATGCGGAACACGCCGTGCAGGTTGATGTCGATGGTTTTCATCCACGCGGCCTCGTCGTAGGTGTGGACCGCGGCCGGGACGCCGAACGAGGCGCCCGCGTTGTTGCAGAGGACGTCGACATGGTCGAACGCCGCCTTAACCGCATCTATCAGCGCCGCGATGGAAGCGCCGCTCGACACGTCGACCTCCACGGCCAGGGTCTTTACCTCGAACTCCTTCGCAAGCATGCCGGCGATCTCCCGCATCTCTTCGGTGGTGCCGGTTGCAACCGGAGCGCCCGGGATAGCCGCAGCGCCCAGGTCCGCGATAATAACATTCGACCCCAGGGAGGCCAGCTTCCGCGCCATGGCAAAGCCCATGCCGGTCTTCTTTCCCGATCCGGTGATCAGGGCCGTTTTATTCTTCAGATCTTCCAGCATGGTGCACCTCCTCCAGAACTATAAAAAATGAAAAAAATTGTTGTAGAAATAAATATTATTCATATTATGAACAATATTCACTATATTTAATACATGAGAACCTTCGTCCCCATGTCAATAGAAAATGATATTTTCACGGATACCCGGGACCCCGGAGCAACCGGACCCGCTATCACCGGCAGGGAGGCGGGGCATGCCCGGCAGGTTTGAGCTGATATACGGCTATGTCCACTGCCGCGGCGAAACGGCCTACAGCGCGGGTTTCGTTGAGACAGAGGAAGAGGCGGCCATGTGGGTCCGCTCCATGCAGGAAGGGCGCCTGCCGCGCCCCCGCGTCCCGGACGAGGAGCCGATCCGCACATGCGGCGCTTCCTTCTGCCCCCTGAAAAGCCAGCATCCCTGGTTCTCATACCGCTTTGTTGCATACGGCTAATTGCCCTCCTCCAGGGCTTCCGCTACTTCCCGCGCGATCTGCAGCTCCTCGTTCGCCGGAATGACCAGCCCCCGCACCGCGCTTCCCGGCGCGGTGATGATCTCCGCGTTCGCGCCGTTCGCCGCATCGTCGAGCACGAGCCCCAGGTAGCCGAAGTGCGAGAGCACCTCGCGCCTGAGATACGCGGAGTTCTCGCCGATGCCGCCGGTGAACACGATCG
>JAKJGD010000071.1 GCA_022704585.1 Spirochaetota bacterium
TCGAGTATTACCGTATCCTGAGAGTCATCGGTGCCTCGCGTCTCTTCCTGACCGCGGCCATCATGGTGAAGTACGCGCTCCTGGGACTGGGCGGCGCGTGGGCGGGGAGCATGCTTCTCAGGCTCGCGGCCGGCAGTTTCGCGGAGCACTTCCGCCTCACCGGTATCATGGTCCCCCTGGTCGTGCCGGACGATGCCTTCCGTACCGTGCTCCTTATCGGCGTGATGATCCCCGTGCTGTCCGCTCTCCCGGCCCTGCTCCGGCTCTATGTTAAAGGTTTGAGCCAGGATTAACCCCGTCCCGTCCGGAAAAATATTTTCTTGCAAAATTCTCTTCATGATGGATACTGTGAACTCCCGGTATGCACCGACGGGCTCATCCCTTCAGGAGAATGGTCATGTTTAACAGAATTATATCGATCGCATTTTTGACGTTCGTGGCGATCACATCGATACCCTTTTATCTCATAGCCGCCCTGATCCGGCTCGTCACCTATCCCTTTGACCGGAAGCTCAGGCTCCTCCATCTCTTCACCTGCTTCTGGGCGTCGCTCTACACCTGGATCATGCCCTCATGGCGTATAAAGGTCGAGGGGCGGGAGAAGGTCAGGAAAGGCGCGACCTACATGATCGTGTCGAACCACCAGTCGCAGCTCGATATCCTGGTCGCTTTCAGGCTTTTCTTCCATTACAAGTGGGTGTCGAAGATCGAGATCTTCAAGGTGCCTCTCATCGGCTGGAACATGAGACTGAACCGCTACGTAAAGCTGAAGCGGGGCGACAAGGAGAGCATCGACCATATGATGAAGGACTGCGAGGAACGCCTGTCCGAAGGCAGCTCGGTCTTCTTCTTTCCGGAGGGGACGCGATCGGCCGACGGCGTAATCAAGTCCTTCAAAATGGGCGCGTTCCTCCTTGCCCACAAGATGAAGGTCCCCCTGCTCCCGATCGTGGTCAGCGGCACGAACAAGGCGCTGCCGAAATACAGCATGAATTTCCACGGCAAGCAGAAAATCCTGATTAAAGTTTTTGACGAGATCCCCTACGATTCTTTTAAAGACATGAGCGTGGAGGATACTGCGGAAATGGTGCGGCAGTTTATGATAAAAAACCTGGCCGAAATGGACCGCTATACACTGGGAGACCCGTCATGAAAGAGCGAGTATACTTCCTTCCCGTACGGGGCTCGGCAGACGACGCCGCGGACTGCGCGCGGCTTGCCGGCCTTATCAGGGACCGGGGCCTGTTCGACTTTATCGCCGGGCGGGACATGGTCGCAATCAAGACCCACTTCGGCGAGACCGGCAGGACCGGGCACGTACGCGCCCCCTTCCTCAAGGCGCTGGGCGAGCTCGCCGCTGCGCGCGGTGGCACTCCCTTCCTGACCGAGACGCAAACGCTTTACAAGGGGAACCGCAGCGACGCGGTGTCCCACCTGAGCCACGCGCGCGCCCAGGGCTTCGGGCATGAAAACACCGGCATGCCGATCATCATGGCTGACGGGCTCTACGGTGACGAGGAGACGGAGGTGGCGGTCCCGGGCAAAATCTACCGCTCTGTCAAGATCGCCTCAGGCATCGTAAAGGCCGCGTCCCTTGTGGTGGTATCGCATTTTACCGGGCATCTGGGCACCGGGTTCGGGTGCGCCCTCAAGAACATGGGCATGGGCTGCGCAAGCCGCCGCGGCAAGATGGCCCAGCATTCCACCGCCAGGCCGAAGATCAAGGCCAAGGTCTGCACCAGGTGCGGGCTCTGCGTGCAGTGGTGCCCGGCCTCGGCAATCTCCATGACGGAGATAAGCGCCGTGATCGACAAGGCGAAATGCATCGGGTGCGGGCAGTGCCTGGCGGTCTGCCGCTTCGATGCTGTCGCGTATAACTGGGGGGCCACCTACGAGGACCTCCAGAAAAAAGTCGTTGAGCACGCCATGGGCGCGGCGGCCGGCAAGAAGGGCAAGATGATCTGCCTGAATTTTCTCACCAGGATAACCAAGGACTGCGACTGCATGAAGGAGTTCGAGCTGATTGCGCCGGATATAGGCATACTGGTATCGGCGGACCCGGTCGCCGCAGATGCCGCGTCAATCGACCTGGTGGAGGAGCGGATGGGCCGCACGCTTGCGGAGGCGGCATATAACATTCCCTGCCGCGTCCAGATCGACTATGCCCGGGAGCTCGGGTTCGGGAACACCGACTATGAGCTGGTAACGGTGGAGTAGGGGCCTTCCGGGATCAGCGCAATCCCCGCATGAGCTGGATATCGCTGACATCATCGTACAGGGCGAGCAGGCCGCCAAAGGCGGCAGCCTCGTCCGCGCATGCGCCGAGCGGCAGCGCGGTCCCGAGCCATGCCCGTATCTCCGGCGCGCGGGAGTGGACCGCGTCGCGGACCTCCCCGGCCTGAGCGGCAGTCATCTCCTTCTCAATCTCATCGCGCACTTCCGGGTCCGTTACGCCCCAGCGGGCGGCCAGCGGCACGAGGTCGCGCAGGCCTGCCGGAACGCAGGACGCGTTGAGGGCGATACGTCCTGTTCCGCCGGCGCGGGTGCCGTGACGCTGGGTTTCGCAGCCCGGCAGGACGGCACAGAGCAGGAAGAGTGCTACTACTGTAAACGATTTCATGGCTGCGGCTCCAATACTATGATCGATATAAAATAATCTAAATTCAAGAAAATACCTGTTAATCAGCCGGAAAAACATTCTTTATCGCCGTATCCCCAATTATTCATTAATTTCTTGACAATTAATCCCTTCCCGGACATTTAACCATACGGTTAAACTTTTACAGCGGGCGATCGATGGCAAAGAAAGAAAAAGGAACTGAGCCGAGAGAGCGCATAATGCGCGCGGCAAAAAAAGAATTCTCGGAGCGCGGATTCAGCGGTGCGCGCATGTCCGGGATCGCGAAAGGCGCGGGCGTAAACAAGGCGCTGATCCACTACTATTTCAAGGACAAGGAAACGCTCTACGTGGAGGTCATGAGGCGGGTGTTCCGGGGCTCCGAGTCGGAAGAAGAGTTCCCCATGTTCCTGGGTAAATTTGACCTGTCGCCCTCACAGCGGCTCTACGTGATCATTTATATCATGACGAACATCTTCCTGAGGGCGACGGACCCGGACATCATGCGGATTTTTTTCTGGGAAATGGCCGAGGGGACGCGCTACCTGGATTCCATGACGCAGGAGTACAGCCTCCCGCGGCAGAGGATTCTGAATGAGGTAATTCAGGAAGGAATTCGGACTGGCGAGTTCGAAACAGACTATCCGCTGTTCGCGGCATTGAACATCGGGACCTTTATCTCGTTCTATACGGTACACAAGCAGCTTTACAAGGGAAAGCCGCTGTTCCGCGAGCTGTACGGCAATGCCAGCGACCAGGACGTGTTCCAGTTCGTCCTTGAATCGGTGTTCAAGTCCCTGCGGCCGAAAAATAAAAAGTTCGAGATCCCGAAATTGCCGGATGAATTAAAGAACAAGATTGATGATATTATCGCCGTTCTGATAGAGAAGAAGGATGAGGGCGTGACCGAGGGGATCATACGCCAGGTCGAAACGATACTTAATGACTGAAACAGGGGGCCGGACCGGGGAGAGCCATCCGCCCGGCGGAACACTTACAGCGAGAGGAGACTGAGATGAGAAGAAAGCTTCGGACATTGGTACTGGTATGCGTCCTGGCGGCGGCCGTTAGCGCCGCATCCGCCCAGGAGGCTGGAAAGAAGACCGCGCCGGCCACCGCCGAGAAAAAAATCCGGATCGAGCTGGCCGAGGAACCGGCGCTCGTGCTCGGGTCCATGAGGATCACGCTCGGCCAGGCCATGGAGTGGGCGGTAAAACAGAATTTCGATATGTTGTCCGTGAGTTACGAGGTGGCCATGCTGGACACGCAGTACAGCCAGTTCTTGAAAAAATTTGCACCTCAACTAATCGTAGAGGGAAGCGGGGCCTATTCAAGGAATACTCCTTCACAGAGACTGATGGCGGGCGAGACCGTAACACAGGCCAAGGTTGACGCAAAGATAGCGAAAAATTTCATGTCCGGCACAACCATCGTGGGAGGGGTTAACTATGAATATGATGATTTCAATGGACGAAATTCAATATTCGGAGGTATGTCCGGTCCGGCTAATGCCCATAAACCAGGTGTATTTGTTATGGTCCAGCAGGAGCTCCTGAAAAACGCCTTTGGGATTACCGACCGGCAGGTGCAGGAGATTATTAAAAATGAATCGAAAAAAAAGAAGGATATAATTCTTTTCCAGCTTTCCCTCATAATCGTCCAGGTCGTTGGGGAATACTGGAACACTGTCATGTCCAAGGTGTCCCTGGAGAACGCGGAGCTGCAGGTGAAGGAGACGAGAAAGGTCCGGGACATAACGGCCCGGAACGCGGCCTACGGCCTGGCGGATGACTACACCCTCAGGTTGTACAACTCCATGCTGGCAGGGGCAGAGGCGAAAGTGGTCATGACCCGCCAGAAATATCGTGAGGCCCTCAGGAGTTTTCTGACCACCATCAATGTGGACGAGAACATGGAGGTGACCGGTACCGCGGTCTTCTCGAATAAATATCCCTCCATCAACGTGGAAGAGGCGCTCAAGACCGCGTTCGAAAAGCGGGCCGATTATCAGAACGCCCTGCGTGACGTGGAATCGGCGAAGGCGGGGATTAAGATCGCAGAATCAAATTCCCTCCCGTCATTGACCGCTTCGCTATCCGGCATGCTTTCCGCGGAAAATGGAAGCTTCGGCGGAGCGATCAGCAAGGATTTCGGCCAGGCAAAGTATCATGCGTTCGAAGGCAAGCTCAACTTGACTTATCCGCTGGGTGATAATGAACTCTATATACAGGAGCGAAACGCCCGGTTCAGGGTGAGGCAGGCCGAGTTGCAACTCCAGAAGTACAAGCGCAAGGTCAAGGACGACATCCTGAACTCTACTGACTATATCGAGGCGAGCTACCGCCTCTACCAGAAGGGGATGGAGGCGCGGAGGCAGTCCGAGCTCTTCTACCAGGGCATGATGCGCGACCTGGGGTTGGGGCGGCTGAACTCCGCGGTGGTGAAGAACGCGCTGGACGCCATGGTACAGAGCAGGGAGATGGAGCTTCAGGCGCTGGTCGGATACAATATCTCACTGCTCCAGTATGATGTTGCGCGCAACGTGTTGTTTGAAAAATACGGAATCGACGTGGAAAAGTATATCCCGAAAGACACGGGTAAGTAGCCGGAGATTGCCGGAGCGCGCTCCTGCCGCATCCCGGCGAGTGTTGCCGCTGTCACGGGAAGCACTGACATGTTCGCTAACGTGTGCGGACATATTGAAGATCATCGAATCCCGATTCCATCGGGACTTCGCTCGTTATGGCGGGAACGCGCATTCGGCATAAATGATGAAGAACGCAATGGTTTGTCATCCATTCCTGCCATGATACCCGGTCAATAGTACCATAAATTCCGCACCGGCGCCAGTTATTTATTTGACGATTTACCATGTTGATGATATGGTGAAAGAGAAGTTTATGAGGACGCACCCGGTTTTTTGACGGAAATGACGGCATCCTGCCGCATGGACCAGTGTGACATCGCGGACCAGGAACGGAGGAATAAGATGAAACGAGAACTTGTAGCGCTTATCCTTGCGGCGGCGGTCCTTTCGCCCTCATGCGTGAAGGGCCCGAAGCCGGTTGCAGGGGTGATAGATTTCATGTCCGGCGTCGTGACCGTCACCGATAACGGCGTGACTGCCGAAGCGCGCGTGGGGGATGTCGCGGGCAAGGACGCGCTGATACGAACGGGCGAAAACTCATTCGCGCAGATCGCCATTTCCGGCAGCCTGATCCGGATGTATGAGCAAAGCTCGCTCATCCTCAGCGGGGTGACCGGCGGCGGATCCGGCACGGAAGAGACCGATGTCAGGATGGGGCAGGGAACCGTGTTCTGCCGGGTGAAGCAGCTGATGGGACCACGGGGCGACTCTTTCAGGGTGTCGTCCGGGGTCATGGTCGCCGCGGTCAGGGGCACCGAGTTCCTCTACACGGTTGACTGTACGACCGGCAGGGTGATCTGCTTCGAGGGTGTCGTCAGCGTGCGGGCCGCCGACGGCACGGAGGAAATTCGACTCGCTGCCGGCGAGATGCTCTCCATTGAACCGGGGAAACAGGGGAAGGTTTCACCGGTCCCGAAAGGGTTCCGGTACCGCGATTTCGAATACGGGAAAAATGGTTATATGCGCGAAGGCACTTCGGGCGACGGCGCGAAGAACGGGGAAGCGGGAACCGCCATCGCGTCCGGCGGCAGGCAGGGTACGGGCTCGAGGACCGATGCCAACAAACAGGACGGATTGTCAACATCGGCACAGGGATCGGCTGATTCGCCCGCCGCGGCGCGGAAGTCCGCAGATTCATCCTCTGCCGGAACGCGTGAACGCGGAACTGCGGCCGCTGAAAAGACAGCGGTTAAAAAGAACAATGCAGGCCTGGCCTCATCTTCGAAAAAAACCGCGGCAGGAGAACCGGGCGGAACGGCAACGTCGATGACCGGGCGGACCGTGAAGCCGGGCGGGTTGCTGGAAAAGCCGCGGGTGAATATTCCCGAGTTGAAATGACCATGTTGTCAGGGAAATTCCCTATCACAGTCTTAACCCTGGTTTATGTAAAAATTCATTGACATTCCAAATAGTACGGTTTTACGGTCATTGATGGGGGGCGGCTTCCGTATTTCTCAAATAGGAAGTGCCGCGTGGCATCATTTCTGATTTCAGCATCAGGCTTACGCATTTATTCATCTCGATATAATTGGTCTGTCCGGTCCGCGCGCCTGTTGAGGTTCGCGGGTTTTCTTGTTTTCATTTTTTTTTACTGCATGAGGTGATACTATAAATGAAATTCCTCGGCGACAAACTCCCGGCTTTTTCTTGTTCCGCACTGTACCCTTTTGTCCTCGTGATATCATTATTGTTCTGTGCTACCTGCAGCAAGGATCCCAGCGGCACCGACCTGGTGACCATCACCGGGGTAAATGCATTCATGACAGACGAGGACGTGGCCGCCGGCATGAAAAAAACCCTGGAGACGACCATACGGGTGCAGATGCGCCACCAGCCGCATGAAGATGCAGGCGTATCATGCGTCTCCTGCCATCATAAGAGCTGGAATGATGAACGGATTAAAAAATGCTCCTACTGTCACAAGGGGATGGATGGGGCACGCATGTTCCATACGTTCTGCATCAAGTGCCATACCGACAGGGACGATGGACCGGTCAAATGCAACGAATGCCACATCGAGAAAGAAGAAGAACAGGTGTACAAGGACATTGAAAAGCTCTACGCCAATACCTTCACCTTTGACAAAAAACACCACAAGATCCATTCCGACGCAGTCGTGGATTGCAATACCTGCCACCATGATGCAGGCAAAGACAAGAACAAGAAAAAATGCACCGAATGCCATGTCGGCAAGTCGAAAATGATAATCCTTCACTATTTCTGCAAGGACTGCCACAAGAAGCGGGGCGGCCCGGTACAATGCCAGGGGTGCCATGCCGGCGCCAAAGCGGAATATCAGAAGGTGAGGGACATCCTGCCGCTGGAGAAAACAGGCCATCGCCTGCCGCAGATCCGTTTCAATCACAAGGCGCATGTCGAGGAATACAACACGGAATGCATCGACTGCCATCACATGGGGTCCATGAAAAAGTGTTCCGCCTGTCACACTAATAAGGACGTCGGCGCGGTTATCAACCTGAAGGCGGCCTTTCACCAGCAGTGCCATGAATGCCACCGCCGGAAATCGGGGCCGCAGGGCTGCATCAGGTGCCACCGGGAGCAGAGATAGGAATCCCTCGCAAGAAAAATAACATGGGGAGACGATCTATGGCGATTATAAGCAGGCTCGTTGATTGGATAAGGAACATGAGCATTCGCAACAAGGTGAGAAATATCCTCCTGGCGATCTGCATCGTAATTTCGGTCATATTTCTGGGCGTCAGCTACTTTGTTACCGGCGGCTGGATCCGGGACCTTGTCGTGCAAAACTACTCCGAAATCGCTACGAAACAATTCGAGTTTGTCGAGTACTGGATGGAGCGGAGGGCGGAGCACATTGAGAAGCTTTCCG